>NZ_JHUS01000016.1:0-29248 GCF_000691465.1 Geobacillus sp. CAMR5420 | reverse complement strand
GATAAACTTTTGACAATACCACTGAAAAAAAGGAGGTGAAACGCATGGAATTGGTCGTCACCGCTAAAATTCGGTTGTTGCCAACGGAAGCCCAACACCAACAACTCGTTGAGACGATGCAAGCGATGAAACAAGCGTTGAACTTTGCCTCGAAAGTCGCATACGAACACCATCTGCTTTCTTCGTTTAAGAAACTGCAAGGTTTGGTGTATCGAGACTTGCGAGAGTTGTTCGGACTAAAATCACAAATGACGATTGGATGGGAGTGGAAACGATGGCGAAGGTCATCCTGAAAAGAGAACGAAAAAAACGGCTTGAGCAAGGGCATCCATGGATTTTTCAAAGTGAAGTCGACCGCATCGAAGGCGATGCGGCGCCGGGCGACTTCGTTGACGTTTACAATCATCAAGGCTATTGGCTGGCGAAAGGATATATCAACCCCGCTTCGCAAATCATCGTCCGCGTTTTGACGCAAAACCCAAACGATGAACTCGATGAGCGCTTTTTCATCGACCGCATCCGTCAGGCGTGGGCGTACCGTGAACGGATGATTCCCGGCGTTCGCTCCTGCCGAGCCGTCTATGGCGAGGCCGACTTTTTGCCCGGATTGATCGTCGACAAATATGAAGATGTGCTTGTTGTGCAAATTTTGGCGCTCGGCATGGAAAGGCGGAAAGACTGGATTTTACGCGGCTTGCTTGACGTGTTTGCCCCAAGGGCCATTTATTTGCGCAACGATGTATCCGTTCGGGAGCTTGAGGGTCTCAAACAAGAAAAAGGCTTTTGGTACGGGGAAGCGGAAACTGAAATCGAAATCGAGGAAAACGGCGTAAAATACATCGTCGATATTGAAAACGGACAAAAAACGGGCTTTTTCTTCGACCAGCGGCAAAACCGCGCCGCTCTTCGTCCGCTCATCGGTCCGGAGACAACCGTGCTCGACTGCTTCACCCATACCGGCTCGTTTATGCTAAACGCTTGTCTGTATGGGGCAAAACATGCTACTGCCGTCGATATTTCCGAACATGCCATCGAAACGGCGAAACGGAACGCCGCGTTAAACGGATTCACGAACGTTGAATTTGTCGTCGCCAACGCCTTCGACTATTTGCGCGAATCAGTGCGCGCCGGCAAACAGTGGGATGTCGTCATCATCGACCCGCCGGCGTTCGCGAAATCGGCCCATGCCGTCCCGAAGGCGCTGCGCGGCTATAAAGACATTAACTTAAACGGATTGAAGCTTGTCAAAGACGGCGGCTTTTTCGTCACATCAAGCTGCTCGTACCACGTCCGCCCGCACCTATTTCAAGAAATGATCGCTGATGCGGCATTTGACGCAAAAAAAGTGCTGCGCCAAGTATATTGGAACGGCGCCGGCTACGACCACCCGAAACTCCTTGCCGCGGAAGAAGGCGACTACTTAAAATTCGCCATTTACGAAGTGCATTCCCGGCGGTGACGAGCCGCCCTCAAAGGCCGTTTCGATGCGCCGCTGGGCAGAAAAAACGCCTAGGGGTTATCCCTAAGCGTTTTTTCGTTCCCTGGGGCGAAGCGATTGTTCTTTATGCAAGACCGACAGATAGACAAGCATCGAAAGGAACACCGAACCGCTAGCAGCTAAATAAATGCTCGGATAGCCGAACCAATGGCTGATTTGGCCAAACACTATCGCCCCGACGCCGACCCCTAAATCAAAAAACGAGAAAAATGTCGCGTTCGCCATTCCCTTGCGGTGGGCAGGCGCCCGCTCGACGGACCACGCCTGCAGCCCCGGTTGCACCATGCCAAAGCCGAAACCGTACAGCACCGCCGCCAAAAGCAACGCCCATTCTCCCGGCAGCCAAGCGAGAAGAAGCATCGCCAGCAAAATAAGCCCCGCACCAGGGAGAAAGACGGCTCGATGCCCTTTTCGGTCATACAACTGGCCAGCGAACGTTCGCGTCACCATCAAGGCAAGCGCGTAAAGCAAAAAGTACAGCTGCAGGCCGCCGATCTGTTTTTGCGCCGTATATAGAGGCAAGAATGAGGCGATGCCGCCGAACGTCACCGTCAAGAAAAACAACAGCAACGACGGGGTCAAAGCGCTTTTTTCATACAAATCCCATCTGTTCGCCCCTTTGCCATGCACGGCTTCCGCTTTTTTATACGTGATTGCGGCGGCAAACAGCACCGAAGCGACTCCAAGCGCCGCACAAATGGCAAACAGATGGCTAAACGGAATCATAGCGGCAAGCACAAGTCCAAGCGACGGACCAAACGCCAAGGCGATATTCCCAGACAGCCCGTAATAGCCCATTCCTTCCCCGCGGCGACTCGCTGGAATGATGTCCGTCGCCACCGTTCCGGAAGCGGTTGTCGAAAACCCCCAGCCGATTCCTTGGACGACCCGCATCAAAAAGAGAAGGAAAATACTTGAGACCAAGCTGTAGGAACCGACAGAAATGACAAAAATGAGAAGCCCCAATAAAAACACAAACCGGCGCCCTTTCGTCTCAAGCGCATGGCCGGCGAACGGACGGACGATGAGCGCCGAAAACGTAAACACACCGACGACAACGCCAATCAGCTGATCATTGCCGCCCAAATGCTCGACAAACAGCGGAATGGTCGGCAACGTCATTTGAAACCCAAGAAACACAAAAAAATTGGCCAAACAAATCAAAACAAAATCTTTCGTCCATATTTTTTCTTTTTGTTCTGCAATAAGCGGCTGCTGCTCCGCTCCCATACCGATCCCCCTTGCGAACTATGTATTTCGTGTCCCTTAATATTTGTTAGTATAACATAATCCTATGCCGCCGTTTAAGCAAAATGCTATTTCACCGTTCTCCCGGCAGGATGACGACAAAAAAGCCCCGCCCAGCCGGCGGTTCCCGGGTGTTGTTTGCGCAGCACCATCCTTCTATGATGCATGAAGAAAAAAGCCGCCGAAGAATCGGCAGCCTTTACCATCCTTTTCGTTTGCGCAACGACGCAACTTGCGCGGTATGATGCTTCCCATGCCATGCATACAACGCGGTCAATACATACAGCGGCATCTCCCCCGCTGCCCCTTCCGGCCGAACGGTTCGGTGAAAATCTGCCTCCGTCATCGATTCAAGCAACGCCGCCCATCGCGCATGCAGCCCGTCAAGCAATAAAAGCGACGGTTCAATGGGCAACAAGCAAGCATCGGCCGTTTTCGCCCATTCGCTTTCCGCAAACGGCTTCACCGTTGGGCCGTCTTCCGTCACTCCCCATTTCGTGCGCAAAAACGCATTCATGCTTGCATCAGCCAAATGATGGACGACTTGGGCAACCGTCCAGCCGCCTTCGCGGTACGGCGTGTTCAGCTGCTCATCGTTCAAGCCGGAAACAGCGGTTCTTAAGTCGCTCGGCAGCCCGCGGATGGCAGCAATCCACTCTTGCACCTCCCCAGCCTCAAACTGCTGCGGCGCTTGAAACGTTCCGATCGGGTAGCGAATCGGATCGACCGTTGCCATGTTGATCATCTCCCTTCCGTATGCATTTATTCCACACGGAAAGGCAAATTCCTTCTTATTCTTTCCAGATGTATACGCGCGCCTCGTACGGCTTCAGCTTAAAACGCGTCGCATTTTTATGCGGACGGACCGGGTAGTTCGAAAGCGCCAAATCGCTTGACTGAAGGCGGAAGCCGTCATAGCGGTAAAGTGAAGGACGATCGGATACGTTGACAATGATAAGCGCCCGATCGCGGCCAAGCGTTCTTGTGTACGCGTAAATGGATGGGTTGTTTTCCAAAAGCAGATCGTACGTTCCATAAACAAACAGCTCGTTCGCTTTCCGAAGCTGAATCATTTGTCGATAAAACGACCATACCGAGTTCGGGTCGCGCCGCTCGGCCTCGACATTGATCGTACGATAGTTTTCGTTCACCTTGATCCATGGCGTACCTGTCGTGAATCCAGCGTTTGGGGCACCAGACCATTGCATCGGGGTGCGCGAGTTGTCGCGCCCGGTTTTCCAAATGATCTTCATCACTTCCTCATGTGTCCGGCCGTTCGCCCGTTCGAGTTCATACAGACGCAAGGCAGCGACATCGCGGTAGTCGCGAATGTCGGAGAATTGCACGTTCGTCATCCCGATCTCTTGCCCTTGGTAAATGAACGGCGTCCCTTGCATGAAAAAGTAGAGCGCGCCAAGCGCCTTCGCGCTCTCCGCCCAATACTCGCCGTCATTTCCCCATGTCGACACTGATCGAGGCAAGTCGTGGTTTTCCAAAAAGAGCGCGTTCCACCCACGGTTTTCCAATCCTTTTTGCCATTTCGTCAACGTCCGCTTCAGCCGGCGGACATCGATCGAACCATCGGCTTTCCTTTTCCAAAGCCCTAAATGCTCAAACTGAAAAATCATATGAAACACGCCGTTTTCTTCCCCGACCCATTGTTCGGCCTCATCAACCGTTACTCCGTTCGCCTCGCCGACCGTCATAATGTCATATCGTGCAAACGTTTGCTCTTTCAACTCTCGCAAATACTCCATAATCCCTGGCTGGTTCATGTGCGCAGCAAATGACGGCACGTACTTCAGCCCCTTCGGATTTGGCAAATCGGGAAGACCCGGCTTTTTCTTAATGTGGGAAATCGCGTCGATGCGAAAGCCGTCGATGCCTTTATCCAGCCACCAGTTGATCATGTCATACAGCGCTTGGCGCACCTCGCTGTTTTCCCAGTTCAAATCGGGCTGTTTCACATCGAAAAGATGTAAATAGTACTGACCCGTCCGCTCGTCATACTGCCATGCCGAGCCGCCGAAAATGCTTTCCCAGTTGTTCGGTTCGCGCCCATCTTTGCCGTCGCGCCAAATGTACCAGTCGCGCTTCGGATTGTCTCGCGATGACCGCGATTCGATAAACCACGGATGCTCATCACTCGTATGATTGATGACCAAATCCAAAATGATTTTCAACCCGCGCCGATGGGCTTGGGCAAGCAATTCATCGAAGTCATCCATCGTTCCAAACTCATCCATAATGGCATAATAATCGCTGATGTCATATCCGTTATCGGCGTTCGGCGACCGGTAAATCGGACAAATCCAAACGATGTCGACTCCAAGCTCCACCAAATAATCCAGCTTTTCGATGATGCCGCGAAGATCACCGATGCCGTCGCCGTTGGCATCCATAAAGCTGCGAGGATAAATTTGATACGCAACGCCTTCTTTCCACCATGTTTTTTTCAAGGCTGCCTCCTCCTTGTGCACACGTTTTCACTATTAACTGTACACTATATTGGTGCGGTAAACAACTTCTCTTTTTCTCAAAAAACAGCCGTTTGGCGGGGCTGCACGCTCCTGCCAAACGGCTGGGTTGAACAACTGGTCACTCACCGGTTGCGCGGCTCGCTTCGTAAATTTTTAAATTGCGATATACCACCTCGAGCATCGGAGCATGGATGCCATGCCGCTTCGCCAATGCTAGCAAATACCCTTGCAAATGATCGGCTTCAATGAGCTGTCCTTTTTCCATATCGCGCTGCATGGACGATTTCATCGTTGGGGCGATCTGCTCGAGCTGGGTGCGCTGCCGCTCGGCCATTTCATCGGTCAGCGGCGCCCCATGCGCCTGAATGATCGTTTTGATTTCCCGAAACAGCCGATCGATGATGACGCTCCCGTACTCCCCGGAACGGATCGGCCCGATCGGGGCGCGGAACAGCGTTGTCACGCCCGACATCGTCGCGATAAACAAATATTTGTTCCACATATCAGCTGCAATTTGTTCGCTTAGGCGAAAGCAGGCGTTAGCGCCGGCAAACAACGATGCAAGCACCTCCGTTCGCTCGCTCCGCCCGTTTGGCCATTCACCGAAACGCATCTCATGCGCCGGGCTCGTTTGGATGATCTCCCCTCTCTCGTTTAACGTCGTTTCGATAAAGCAAAGCCCGCCTAAGACATTCTCGCGGCCGAACGCCTTCCATAACGCATCCATATGGGCCATGCCATTTAACAACGGCAAAATCATCGTCGCCTCTCCAACATACGGTTTCGCGTCGGCGATGGCGCCGTCTAAATGGTACGCTTTGCTTGAGAACACGACAAGATCAAATGGCTCGGCCGATTCGCCGGCAACAAGCAATTTCGGCGCCAATCCCACATCGCCATGGACACTGTGGATGACAAGCCCATATTTCTCCAGTTCCTGTTTTCTGCGCTCGCGAACAAGAAACGTTACGTCCACCCCTTTTTCAAGCAGACGGCCGCCGAAATACCCGCCGACCGCTCCTGCTCCGACAAACAGAATGCGCATCATATGTACAGCTCCTTTCTCCACTGAGGGTTGATCCAACGCTCCCAACGTCTTTCACAAAAACCATGCCGCCAATCGAACATTTTCTCAGCGATGATGAACAAGAAGAAAAAAGGAAGAAGGGAACGCGCCCCTCCTTCCTTCCCGTTTGCTAGCAGCAACGCGACACTTTGCCGCCTTTAGCATTGTAGCGTGCCTCTTGCGCCTCGCAGAAAAACTCTTTCCGCGACTTAATCGGCTCGCCAGGATGATGGGTTTTCATATGCTCGACATATTTTTCATAGCTCGGCACACCGACAAGCAAGTCAAGAAACTGCCGGCGATAAGCCAAAACGTTTTGCAGCCATTTAGGCATAGTGCTTCGCTCCTTCTCCATCGCGCGGCACGTACGGCGCTTCCTTGAGCGGCACATGTTTGTTTTGCAATACTTTGATCCAAATGTTCAACGCCGAGATCAGCATCGCGATCACAACGAGCATGAAAATCGCGCACAATGTCGCATCAATGTAATCGTTCATAATAATTTGCCGCATTTGCGCCTCATTCGTTGCCGGCGCCAAAATTTTGCCTTGGCTCAAGCTGTCTTGGAACATTTTCGCATGCGACAAGAAACCAATTTTGACATTTTCGTGGAACAGTTTTTGATACCCGGCTGTCAGCGTGACGACCAAAAGCCATGTTGTCGGCACGAGCGTGACCCAAACATATGCCTTTTTGCCCATTTTAAATAGAACCGTCGTCGCAAACAACAAGGCGATGCCAGCCAACATTTGATTGGCGATGCCAAACAGCGGCCATAGCGTGTTGATGCCGCCGAGCGGGTCGACGACGCCTTGGTACAGGAAGTAACCCCACGCCAGTACGCAAAGGGTCGTAGCGATCAAGTTCGAGGCAAGCGAATCCGTTTTGCCGAGCGGTTTGTAAAACGTGCCCATAATGTCTTGGATCATGAAACGGCCGACGCGCGTGCCGGCGTCAATCGTCGTCAAGATGAACAGCGCTTCAAACAGGATGGCAAAGTGATACCAGAACGCCATAAGCGCCTTGCCGCCGATGACGCTCGATAAAATGTGCGCCATCCCGATCGCCAACGTCGGCGCCCCGCCCGTGCGTGACAACACCGTTTGTTCGCCGACGTCTTTCGCCAACTGCGCAAGCATATCCGGCGTGACGGTGAAGCCCCATGACGATACCACTTTTGCCGCCTGCGCCACATCGGTTCCGATGACAGCAGCCGGGCTGTTGATGGCAAAATACGCCCCTGGCGTCAAGACGCAAGCCGCCACCATCGCCATGACAGCGACGAACGACTCCATCAGCATCGCACCGTAGCCGATCGGCCGCGCATGGCTTTCAAGCTCAATCATCTTCGGCGTTGTGCCGGATGAAACGAGCGCGTGGAATCCAGACACCGCGCCGCAAGCGATCGTAATGAACAAGAACGGGAACAAGTTGCCTGCAAACACCGGCCCGGTGCCATCGATAAATTTCGTCACTGCCGGCATTTGCAAGTCCGGCATGACGACGAAAATGCCGAGCGCCAATCCGACAATCGTGCCGATTTTCAAGAACGTGCTCAAATAGTCGCGCGGCGCCAACAACAGCCATACCGGCAACGCCGAAGCGACAAAGCCATAAATGATCATTAAGATGGCGATCGTTTCCCCTTTTAGCGTAAACATCGCCGAGAGCGTCGGGTGCTCCGCGACATATTGCCCGACCACGATCGACAAAATCAACAGCACAAATCCCCCAAGCGACGCTTCAGCAACGCGCCCTGGACGGATGAAGCGCATGTAAATGCCCATCAAAATCGCAATCGGAATCGTCGCGGCGATCGTAAACATCCCCCACGGGCTTCCGACAAGCGCTTTCACGACAACGAGCGCCAATACGGCCAATAAAATAATCATAATGCCCAAAATGCCAAGCGCTGCGATAAAGCCCGTCACCGGACCCATTTCTTCCTTAATCATTTCGCCGAGCGACTTCCCGTTGCGGCGCATCGAAGCGAACAAAATGACAAAGTCTTGCACCGCTCCGCCGAGCACAACGCCGATCACAATCCAAAGCGTCCCAGGCAGATAGCCCATCTGCGCGGCCAAAATCGGTCCGACAAGCGGTCCCGCACCCGCAATAGCGGCAAAGTGATGGCCAAATAGCACCCATTTGTTCGTCGGAACATAGTCCTTCCCGTCATTGAACACTTCCGCTGGCGTTTTCCGGTTATCATCAAGACCAAACACTTTGCGGGCGATAAACCGGCTGTAAAACCGATAAGCGACCGCATACGTGCAGACGGCGGCGACGATAAGCCACATGGCGTTGACCGATTCGCCGCGGCTTAAAGCCAAAATGGCAAACGCTGCGGCCCCAAGGACGGAAATCAGGCCCCATAACAAAATCGATTTTAGCCCCTTCACACGGCTTCCCCCTTTATTTATTTGTCAAAATCCTTTACGTCACTATTATATTCATTATTCTGAAAAATTTAAAGTATTTTTTTATCTTCAGCTAACATATCGTTTGGTTCTATAGGAAAGTTTTTCTGCATTCCTATTGCAAAAAAGTATAAAACAAGTCTTTGGCGCAAAAAATGTAATTGCACCCATCGGCTTAACCAGCAACTGACCATGAAGCACCCATCGATTGTCTCCAGCTCCATCTGACGGTGCAACGGACAAAGCAACGATCAACTAATATTATCTCAGTAAAGGGTTCGAGAAGGTGAAAGCGATCGAAGCATTGTTATGGAGCATTGCTTTGCCTGGATTCGGGCAACTGTTGAACAAAAAGTATATAAAAGGAATTTTGTTTATTGCGTTGGAATTTGTGATTAACACCCAATCCCATTTCAATGAAGCCATCCGCCTCAGCTTTTTGGGACGTACGGATGAGGCCGCCCGCATTGTCGATATCGGATGGCTGATGTTTTATCCATGTTTATACTTTTTTGCCATGTGGGATGCGTTTAAAGACGCTGGCGGCGGGCAAACGCCGTACTCGTTTTTGCCGTTTGTCGTCTCCGCCTACTTTGTGACGGTCGGCTTGATGTACTCGTCGCACGTGACGATCGGCGGCGTGTTTTTTGGACCGATTTGGCTGCCGATCTTATCTGTCATCCCCGGGCTCTCCATTGGATGGCTGCTGCAATTTCTGCTGCTGAAATGGAAATAGCCATCCGCTTGGTGATTGCCCAGCCACAAAAGCCGCCAATTATTCATTGGCGGCTTTCGGTTGCGGCTCTTTGGCGCTTTTTCGTTTTTTCATCGTTCCCGCCACAATGACAGCGGCAACAACAAGCAACTCAAATCCATACTTCACGGCAGGATTGGCAAAATACGCCTTTAAAAACGGCTCATCGACGATCATTTTCGCCGCCGTCCAGGCGAGGACACCGGCGCCGATCGTAATAATGATTGGGAAGCGCTCGATCCATTTTAAAATAAGCGTGCTGCCCCACACCATGATCGGAACGGAAATGAGCAACCCAAGAACGACGAGGAGAAAGTTTCCGTGCGCGGCGCCGGCGACCGCCAATACGTTGTCAAGCCCCATCAACGCATCGGCAATAATGATCGTGCGAATCGCCTCCCATAAATTTCCCCCGGCTTCAACATCGTCGTGGCCCTTCCCCTCAACAAGCAGCTTATAGGCGATCCAGACAAGCAGCACGCCGCCGACAAGCAAAAGCCCTGGGATTTTCAGCAGCCAGACGACGAAGATCGTCGCCAACGCCCGGATGACGACAGCGCCTACCGTCCCCCAGACAACGGCCTTTTTTTGCTGGTATTTGGGCAAGTTGCGGGCCGCCAATCCAATCACAATGGCGTTATCCCCTGCCAGCAAAAGGTCAATAATGACGATCGACAGCAACGCCGTCCAAAACTCTACTGACAACAGATCCATGGAAGAATCCCCCTTTACAGGTTATATTTTTCTTTTAATGAAACCGGAGCCATCTTAATGACTTGTTGCAAAATAAATAGGAAGACGGCCAAATCATCGATCAAACCAAACAACGCAAGCCAATCCGGAATGAGGTCAAGCGGCAGCGCTATATACAAAAGCAGCAAACCGACGGAAAACAATTTTTTTCGCATTGGCACTTCATGAGAAACGAAAAATTCAAACAAAAACGGTAGAAAACGCCGGACATGGACGATGAAGCGAAGCCGTTTCCACCATTTACGCATGCCATCCCCTCCACTTTTTGTTCTTTTGAAACCGAACCTATCTTCCTTTACGATTATCTTCCCCCCTTTTGTTTCATGAAATGAAAGAAGGCCCTTACCATCTTTGGTAAAGGCCTCCATAAATAAAATAGACCTTTACCAACATCGGTAAAGGTCTCGCTAACAACGTCGCCGTTGCCAACAAAGCCGAGGGCATGCGCCCTGAACTGACGACTTTGCTGTTAAAGCTACTCCCCTTTAACAAAAGAAACTATATTCGTTTTTATATTTTCATGATATTCAATATTTATACCTGTTGTCAACTCTTTTTCTTGACAAGAAATGAATCCAATTTATTGCCCCGCCGTAAACTTCAAACCAATGACTCCGACAAGAATGCAAAGCAAAAACGCCACACGCGGCGCGTTGACTGGCTCGTTTAAAAACAACATGCCGACCAAGGCCGCGCCGAGCGCTCCGATTCCCGTCCACACCGCATAGGCGGTGCCGATCGGCAACGTTTTTATCGCCAGTGATAAAAAGTAAAAGCTCGCCGCCATCCCCGCAATCGTCACAACAGAAGGCCAAAAGCGGGCAAACCCGTTCGTATATTTCAGCGCGATCGCCCATACAACTTCGAACAAACCAGCAACTATTAAATAAACCCACGCCATGCCCCGTCCTCCCTTTTTAGCGAAAATAAAAAAGCCGCGAGAACGATCGAAACGATGCTCCTCCCGGGCTTTTGTCCCTCCGTGCACGCGGCGATGCCGCGCGTTTTCTCTCGGTCGCAGGCCGGCCGCAAAGCAGCCGCGGAACCCTAGAAAACATTCCCTGTATTTACTTGGCTGCCAATCAGTATAACACGTCAGCCAAACGCTTGCAATCCATCCGCCTTCCGCGTATTTCCGACAGATGAAGGCCAAGGGGGCCCCCATCCGTCTTACACCGGGTCGTTATCGACGCCACTGTACGATTCAATCGCTTGATCGAGCGCCCGATAGGCCTCAGCGAAAGCGTTTGTCGCCGATTCATCTCCCGCCTCGGCCAGCTCCATTCGCGCATTGCGCGCGTGAGTCACCGCACGGATGACATCTTCGATCATTTGCCGTTTATCCCCGGCGCTCGCTTTTAACCGTTCAAGCTCATGAATCGCCCCATCAAGACTCGTCGAGCGCGGTTCGTCAAACGATTGTTCCAGCTGCTCTTTCACACGCTCCAATATTTCTTTCATCATCGCCCATCCTTTCTCTATTCGTTGTCATCCGCTAGTGTGGGCGATTGGCGGCAAACTATGCATTACCAAGACGCTGAAATTGTGTCTACTCATTTACGTGCACATCTTTCAAACCAGCCCAAAACGCGGCGATGATCGACAGGGCGACGATGATCATCGGCGCATACATGATCAAAAATGTTTGCATTATCCTTTTCCCCCTTCCCATTTTCCTTTAACGTACGCCTTGTTAAACAAAAAGAGGCGCATAAGCAAATAAAGTGACGGAATTAATAACAGAAGGCCGGCAATAAACGCGACGATCAACGCCATAGCCATCGTCTCATTCGTAAACCCGTCATAAATCGTCAAATACGGGTACAACAAATACGGATAATGTGAAATGCCATAGGCGTAAAAGGCGAACGCATATTGAAACAACAGCGCAATAAACGCCCAGCCGAACCGCCGCTGCCGCCAAAGCAGCCAAACGGTAATGACAAAAAACAAAAAGGAAATGACCAGCATCCACGCCACATTCCATAGGTTGGCGTAATGCTCGGGATTATGGTAGCGGAGCTGGTAAATAATGAGCAGCGCTGACAACATCGTCGGCCCGCTCCAAAGAAGAGCGTAGCGGCGCAACAGCGCCCGCGCCCGTTCATCCTTGGCCTCGTCCGCATAGTACGTTAAGAAAACGGCAGAAATGTAAAGAACGCTCGTCACACTGAGCAGCACAATGCTCCATGACAACGGGCTTGCAAACAGCTTCCCATAATCCAGCGCAACGCCTGAGGCGCCTGCCTCCACAAACCCGCCTTCGGAAATCGTCAACACGATGGACAGGGAGGCCGGAATAAACAACCCCGTCAATCCATAAGCGATTAAATACCAGTTCCGTTCCGTCCCCCCATACGTATGAAACGCATAGTACGAGCCGCGAATAGCTAACAAAATGATGGAGATGCTCGCCGGGACAAGCAAAATAGAACCGTAATAATACGCCGTTTTCGGAAAAAAGCCGACAATGCCGACAAAGAAAAAGACAAGAAAGACGTTCGTCACTTCCCATACAGGGGAAAGATAGCGCTGAATGATGCGGTGCAAAATATGCTGTTTGTTTGCCCAATGGCTATAGGCGCTGAAAAACCCAGCCCCGAAATCAATCGAGGCAACGATAATGTACCCGAACAAAAACAGCCATAACACCGAAATGCCAATGACTTCGAGCGTCATGGCGCCACCTCCCCGTTATTGGCCCGCTCTGCCAGCTCCCGTTCAACCGGGTTGCGGCGGAACATACGGATGAGCACTGTTGCGCTCGCAATTACTAACACCATATACAAAAGGCAAAACAACACAAGCATCGTATCCACATGCGCCGACGATGTCGCTCCTTCCGCCGTTTTCATATAGCCGCGCAAAATCCACGGCTGCCGCCCGACTTCCGCTAAGTACCATCCCGCCTCAATCGCAGCCATCGCCAGCGGCCCTCCCGCCACCAGCAGTCCAAAAAACCACTTTTTCGCCGTCCACTTCCAGCGGAAAATCGATCCGAGCCAATACGCGGCTGCGACAACCATTAAAAACACCCCGATCGTGACCATCACATCGAATAAGTAATGAATGTACAGTGGTGGGCGTTCATCTTCCGGAACTTCGTTCAGTCCGGTCACAACCGCAGCGGGATGGTTATGGGCCAAAATGCTAAGGGCATATGGAATTTCCAAGGCATATTTCACTTCCCCGTCTTCTTGGAGCGCGCCGAACAGGATCAACGGTGCATGGGAGCTCGTTTCAAAATGCCATTCAGCAGCCGCCAGCTTTTCTGGCTGGTATTCGGCTAAAAATTTGCCCGATAAGTCGCCAATCAATGCACTGGCTACCGAAAAAATAAAAGCTGTTTTCATCATTAAATGAAGTGCCTTGCGATGATAAATGTGACGATTGCCTTTCCATAAATGCCAAGCGGCGATCGAAGCAAGCACGAATGCTGACGTCATATACGAAGTCGCCAGCACATGGGCGACTTTCGTCGGCATCGCTGGGTTGAACATAGCCGCGATTGGATCGATGTTGACAAGCTCGCCGTTTTTAAATTCAAACCCTTGCGGCGTATTCATAAACGCGTTCACCATCGTAATAAACATGGCTGATGCTGAAGACCCAATTGCCACCGGGATAAGCAAAAGCAAATGTTTTTTCTGATTTTCGAACCGATCCCATGTATACAAATAAATGCCGAGGAAAATGGCTTCAAAAAAGAAGGCGAACGTCTCCATGAACAGCGGCAAGCTGATCACTTGGCCAGCCAGCTGCATAAAGTTCGGCCATAAAAGCGACAGCTGCAAGCCGATCGCTGTTCCTGTCACCACGCCGACCGCTACGGTGATGACAAAACCGCGCGTCCAGCGGCGAGCGAGTAAGATGTAATGCATATCATTTTTGCGAATCCCAACCCACTGGGCAATGGCGATCATCAGTGGAATCCCGACGCCGATCGTGGCATAAATGATGTGGACCGTCAGTGTCAATCCCGTCAAAATACGGCTAAGCAGCACCGGATCGTAACCGTTCACGATTCATCCCCCCTTATGAAAACAAGCGGCCAATCAAGGAAAGCAAGACAACAGCCGCAACAGCAAAGCTAACGAACACAAGCGTTTTTTCATGCCGCTTCCACATATCCATCCCCCCGGGCGAACAAACAGTGGTGAAGAATTTGTGACAACCATCACAAATTATCCACTTCATATTATTTCATAAAATCGGGGACGCTATCCGGCATGATTTCGAATAATTTGTGTCATTTTTCACATATTCATCGTGACAAACAAAAAAAGCAGGAGATCCCTGCCCTCATGTTATAAATATTTCCGATGCACCGTTTTCCCGTCATACGTAAACAACATCGGCTTTTCCTCGACGACCGTCTCCATATGGACCGGACGGCCCCACAACTGATAAATGTATGGGAGCACTTTTTCTAAATACTTCAGATCGAGTTCGATTCCTTCATACCAATGCTTCAAATACAACTCTCCGTTGCGCATATAATCGCCGTCATTGACCGTGATATACGGGAATCCGCCGTTTACCCGCATGCTGACGAGTTGGTCGCGGATATGCTCCCAGTTTTTGTCGACGATTTTATATTCTTTCCCCTGTTTTTGGAACAAATACATATCTTCGCGCATGACGAGCTCTTTCGTTAAATAGTTGCGCAAAAACGAAATGTCGGATTCGAGTTCGCGCACTTCAAAAATTTTCGCCCTCCCCGACCCCGGCTTGACGCCGTATTTTTTCATCTCCTCAGTCGGGTTGTTCCACCGCTCTTCAATGTCTTCAAAAATTTTCAGTCCTAAATAATACGGATTGATGCCAGTGCGCGACGGTTGCACGACGTTGGCGTTCAGTTTCGCAAATTCAATCGCCTCATCGCTCGTCAAATCCATCTCGCGCAAAATGCGCTGATGCCAATACGTCGCCCAGCCTTCGTTTATCTAAGATGCTTATTTTATTCCAACACTGACACAACAAAACACAGTAATTATTGTATACGCATTTTATTGATAGCTCGGTATTTATCATCAGTAATTAAAGAGGAAACAAAATTGTCTAATATTACATCAATAACCAATCGCGCTTCTTCTTTTGTGGTACAGACTATCCTGCCTTGCTCATCTAATTGCAAATTAATCATGCCAGTATTTATCAATTCCTCAATACGCTCTCTTTTTATGCGTTCCAACCCATAATCAGCTGCCTTAGCTAGCTTCTTTTGAAGACTTATCTGAGACTGAACAAATTGTAAAAAGTTAGAATCATCTGAAACAATCCCTTTTTCCATTATCTGTTCGACTATTTCATCTGCTGCTTGTCTAAATCTTTCATAATATCTAAACAAAGATAAAATTTTATTTTCATTGTACAATAGAACATTATTACCAATTATAATTCCGTCCCATTGATCGTCTAAAAAAAGCTTCTTGTCTCTTTCTTGGGAGATCTGATAATCACCTCTATCCACAACTTCAAGTATTTTACGTTTTTTTAGAAATACACTTTCGTTTATTATTTTTAAAAAATAAACCTTCATTTCATCATCAATTTCAAGTTTCGCTAATAACACTTTAGGTTTAAAATCATCTCTATTTATTAAAGTCCTTGCATCATTTTCAACTTGCTCATTATTTATACGCTGAGTCCATAAATAAAGTTGATTTAAATTATTTATTTCAATATATCTTTTTATTGTCTCGCTTTCTTCGTCAACTTCTCTAATATTTAATACTTGATAATTTTCTGTTACATCCTCTAGCAAAGCCTTTGTGGTTCCCAACAACCAATCTTGTACTGATTGGTCGATTGGAATTTCTTTTGGATCACAATCATCATAAACAGATTGTGTTCCTTCTCTTAGTACAGAACCTACTATAAATAACTGGTAAACGTAATCATTGTTATGTTCCATTTCATTAATTTTTTCTTTTACATAAATCAATTCATCATTCATTTTGTTGCCCCCTACTCCCATCGATTAATACTGTTTCTTTATCTCTAATAAAACGATAACAAATTATTTTTTTACCTAAGCATTCCTCGAATTTATCATTTTTAGAAATAAGGAGTGCTTCACCTAAATCTGTTTCGATAGCGTATATTCTTAATTTTAGAGCTGCCATAACTGGATTGACATAAAGTAAATCTGAATACATCGATAACCAGAATATTAAAAGAATAAGAACAAATAAAACTATTATATCCCTAAAATTATCCATATCTAGACTAATCAGCGGTAAAACATAAGTAACAAGGTAAACTAATATATCCCTATCCCTAGGTTGTATTTTCTTAATGGTATATTTTTTCTGTCCAATCCTTTTTTTCTCTGTGGTTCTTAATTCAAACAATATAAACAATATCGATAATAATGAAATTACCAGCAGCAAAGTTGATATAAGTCCCATTACTCCATTTAATGTTTTAATCTCTAACAGAAACAATATATCGATAAACCTCCAATATTTAATACAATAAACAAGGAATTCATAATTAAAAAATTTTATAAACAGTACCAAAAATAAAGGAAAATAAGACATAAAAAGAAATAATAAACGAAACCAAAATGGAATTAACAATTAAACCTCCCCCAATTGGCAGATACCACCAATATTTTAACGAATAAATTACCTTTATTTCAACAAAAACCCATTTAGTATTCTGATTCTTTTTAATATAAAACCTTCATATCCCTCAACTACCTCCTTGCCGAACTGCAAATCCTTGGATTTTCCTTGTTACTACTCCAAAACCGAACAATTTTGCTTGTTCGCCTAATCTAATTTTGAATCAAGGTAAATTTATGATCATAACATTAGTGATGTAACTTTACTTTAGTCGCTAAAAAACAAGGAAGTTCTCTCCTCCTTGTTTAAAGTTGTAATGAGAATAGAATTAGATCTTGTTGTTTAGTTTCGATTTCTTTTTCTAATTCTCATTATTCTGTTTTAAGCATTGACACGGTATTGCACTAACATATTCTTCAACACAGTTGGTCTAATCATCTTTGACATTGGATCGATAAGATGTAACAGTAATACTTAACCAACCTAATTACCGAGTTTCCAAATCTCCTCTATCCAAATAACCGAGAACTGTTAAAAAAGGACTTCCTTGTCCATAATAAAATTAGGACAAACCCCAGCTTGTCCCTTGAAATCAAAGGTTTTTCTTGAATTTCAGTCGTATCAATATCGGTAATTTGGGGCTGATCGCGATCGGGTCCTACCCTTAATTACCGAGAAAAATTGCTTTACCTACCAATATATGCACCTAATCACCGAGATATGTTATTACATAAATAAAAAAATCTCCTGCAAATGAGGAGATTTTTGTATCATTTATCATCTAAATTGAAACGTAGTTTACATTGCAAATGTCCTTTTTTATTAACCATAATTTCTTCAAATAAATACAGGAACAACGCTCGCATATCTTCATTGCAGCTAGAGACAGGAGCCTGAAATTGTTTTAAATGATCTCTAATTAAATTTTCATTTTTTTGAACCTCTTCTAAGAATTTTATTTTTGCCTCTTTTTCCTCAATCCAATGTTCAATTTGATGAACTTTGTTTAGGATTCGATCTTTTGTAATGATCAATATTTTGATGTGAGGTTCCTTTTCTTCCTTCCTTTTAAAGGCTTTTTCAATTTCAATATCGCAAAGCTGGAGTTTTCGTTTTTCTGTTTGCCATGACACTTTTAAATCCTCAATACTTTTCTTGATGTTGCTAATTTCTGTTTCCACTTTTTCCTGAACAGCCGAGATCAGTTTCTCTGTATCTACACCTTGATAACTTCTGAATACTTTTAATACCGTTTGATGTGCATCATCTGCATCTATTTTATAATTGCATGATTTGCATAAATACACTTTCTTTCCATATACTTTTCCCTGGTTGCTCGTCGTTCGCTGATCTTTTCCAATTAACCCCCCATTACAATTTTGGCACTTTAACAAACCTGTTAACAGAAAAGATGTTTTAAAGTGTTTCGGTGGAATTTTTCTCTCGTTCTTTGTTTTGTATAGATTCCAGCAATATTCCCATTCTTCAATCGTTAAAACCGCCGGAATAAGTGGACTTTTTTTCATTATCCACTCACTTCTGTCTTTTAACGCATTGTGTTTCTTTTCGTGCTTTCTTCTGATCGCGATATAACCTGCATAAAAGGGATTCGTAATGATGTTTTTTACACGGTCCTTAGTCCATGCTTTTCCACGATAACTGTTTTCAGGAAGCTGTCTGGCAATAGATGAAAAACCATGATGATTTTTATATAACTCAAACACTTTTTTCACCAATTCTATTTCAGCTTCCACTATATCAAACTTTTCAGTTCCTCCTTCCTTTTTGGAAGTATACTGATACCCAAACGGAGCCCTGCCACCTGTCCATCGTCCATTTTTCGCCAACGTTTCAATTGCATTTTTTGTATTGATCCGGATTTTATCCAGCTCATATTTGGCTATTCCATCTTTAATCGCTCTAAAAATAGTGTCGCCAAAATCATATAAACTTTCTGTTTCACTTTCGATGATTGGGATATCTAATATATGCATCGTTGCGCGTATCAGATCATGTTCTTCAGGTATGCGTGCAATACGGGAATGTGAGTAGATAATAACGAAGTCAAATTTCTTTTCATAAGCTGCAGCAATCAATCGCTTATATCCTTCACGATCTTTTTTTCGTGAAGACACTCCCTCGTCCAGAATTTCCTCCACAATTGTACACTGATATTTTTCGGCTAAATCATAGGCGCTACGACGCTGTGTTTCCATTGTCTGCTTATGCGTGGAATGCCGACCATAAAAAACCCCCTTCATGCCGGGTGTCAAAATCTTAGATAAGTCCAATTTCTTCCCTTCCCTCCAATCCTGTAAATAATGGATGACGGAAAATAATTTCAATTTTCTCTTTACTGACCCGAACACGAGAGATAATGTCCTGCAGCAATTCTATTTTTTGATCGTCTTCCATGTCCGGATCAATCATTTTCAACGATGATTCCTGTTTCCAATCATGTATCGTCTTAAACTTTTCGTTCATTTCGAAAATCCTGGATTCTAATTCGGATTTAACAAACAAGCTTTGTTCATATTTCTTTAACATCTGTAACATCGACTTGTTTAATTGAAGTTCTTCTTCCTTTGCCAGAGCATGCTCCACTCTCTGTACCATACTTTCCTCTAACTGTTTCAGTTCACGGTCAATTTGCTTAATGGCTTCGATATATCCCTTCGTTTCTCCCTTGTATATTTTCTCAATAACCTCCGCAAATTGCGTATGAATAATTTGGTTAAAGAACTCATTCGCATGTTCAATAACTGTGTTTTCTAACCAATCTTTTGATGCTCGCACTTTGGAATGTTTTTTACATTTATACACTAAAAACGTTTTACCCTTTAATTGATGTGGCTTGCCATGCATTACTTGATTACATTCATCACAATAAACAAGCTCTTTTAATAAAAATACATGGTTTTCATTTTGATTTTCTTTTGATTTTTTGCGTCTCTTTACAACCTTACTCATTTTCTTTTGAACGTTTTCCCATACTGTTTCATCGACAATCTTAAGATGCGGCACATCTTTTTCAATTTCTTCTCCCTTTATGTGAGATATTCTTTTTCCTTTGTAAATAGGGTTTGTAAGAACGTTTTGCATATTAGAATAGTTCCATTCCTTATTATCTTTAAAGCGCAGTCCCAATTCGTTTACTATCTCTACAAATTTTGTGAGGGAGCTAAAATCTTTTTGCAAAAATAAATCATAAACGTTTTGGATTGTCTTTACTTCCTCTTCAACTAAAATCCAATCAGACTCCTCCTTATCCTCTTCAAGATCCTCTCGGGGTGATCGATACCCAAATGGAATACGTCCCCCAGCATGTTTTCCTTCTCTTGCTACAGTTACTTTAGAATCTTGCAATTTTTGAACCAATTTTTCAGCATCTTCCTGGTTCATGGCGGCGACAATCCGTTCAATTAATTCAGCCTCCGCCGTATACATCATAGGAAATTCAAAGTCCGCTGCGAAAATGACATTTACCTTATGCTGCCTTAGTAAATCATATAAACTCATATACTGTTGTACATTTCGTGCCAAGCGGCAACGGCTGTACACAATTAAATTTTTTACGCGCCCCTTTTTTATTTCCTCGATTAGCTGCGCCATGCCCTTTCTCTCTTCCATTTTCTTTTTTCTGGCGGACGTTTCTCGATCCATAAACTCATCATCGATCAATAAACGGTTTTTTGCTGCTACCTCATGCACATGCTGCATTTGCATTTCAATGGATAACTTCTGCTTTTCTTTGCTAATCGAGTTGCGGTAGTAAGCAACCGTTTTCAATCATCCAACACCTCCGAGTCCCTTTTCGTTTCTTGCCTGTTCTGTATTTGCTTCAAAATAATATCTGTGTACAAGTCAAACCACTTTTCAGCTGCCTCTGGATCATGAACATATTGAATAGAAACGACTTGGCAAGTTACTTTTGGGATTTTTCTTTTCATTTCTATCTCTCCTCAAAAAATTTATGATGTTTTTCTAAAACTTAAGCTTACAAACAGGATTTTTTTGGATGAATGTTGAAATACAATAAAGCCTTTGTTTCTAACCAAACCTGTATTTCTTTGAAAATACATGCGTCTAGCCATTTTTATGGAGGAATTCGAATATGTTGCAACATATAGGAGAACGAATTCGTGTGCTAAGAAAACAAAAAGGAATCAGTTTAAATGCTTTCGCTGAACGGTTAAATGTTTCTCCCGCTTATCTCAGCAATTTAGAAACGGGTAAAACAGATACCATTCAGCTTTCACTTCTCGAAAAACTTCAAGAAGAACTCTCACTCCTTCCTGTTGAAACAACACATTCCAGTGATAGCGAATTCGATATTCGGATCCAGCATGTCATGAAACAACTAAAGGAATTGGAACAAAAGCACCCTGAAGTCGCTGATTACCTCCTTTCCACACTGGAACGAGGAGTTCATTTGTTTTTAAATGAAAACTCCACTCGCTAATTTTATGATAAACAAATTTTGGGAATTTTATTCACTATAATAAACATATGTTTATAATCATGAATAAAATTAACAAAAAAGGAGAGCCTAACCATCGATCGGTTGGCTCTCTTTTTGTTGGAAGGCAACTTGAATCTGTTTGGCTTGTTCCTGACCGATTTCTTTATGCAATAGGTGATGAATTGCGCTTCCCTTAAACTTCTGTTCCCATGCAACCATTTTTTCTTGGATCATTTGAGCAACGGGGTGGCTATGAAGATCGTGGATGTCGTCAAATGAAAATTTTCCTAAACTGCTATTTACGGAGAAGCGAACTTTCACATCTTCCATCGTATTCCCCCTTTGCTCATACATATGCAGAAAGTGAGGTGGGACAACCCTGCAAATCGCCCAAACTCATTGTTTGGTTCATCCACACATATATATGGGATATGGGACAAACAGTGTTGGAGGCAATCTGTATGAAAGACACTTTTCAAGAAAGATCGATTGCTTTATATTGCCGCGTTTCTACGGACGAACAAGCTCGGGAAGGGATTTCGCTCGATGAACAACAAGAACGGCTAAAAGCTTATTGCCGAGCCATGGGATGGAGTGAAGAACCTCTACTTTTTATCGATGACGGTTATTCCGCTAAGAATCTTGATCGTCCGGAATTAAATCGTTTATTAAAGGAAGTAAAAAAGGGAACAATTTCCAAAATATTAGTCACGAAATTGGACCGTTTGAGCCGACGACTATTGGATCTTTTGAAATTAATTGATATGTTCCAGGAGCATAACGTTTCATTTATTTCGATTAGTGAATCGTTTGACACGAATACTCCATCCGGTCGTCTCACCTTACAGGTTTTAGGTGCGGTTGCCGAGTTTGAACGGGAACGAATTCGGGAACGTGTTTTTGAAAACATGCTGCACGCAGCCAGACAAGGAAAATGGTTAACACAAAGCCCTTACGGTTACAGATTAGATGTAAATAAAGAATTAGTTATTTATGAACAAGAAGCACAAATCGTTCGAAAAGTTTATGATTGGTATCTCAATAAAGGGCTCGGCTACTATGCGATTGCTAAAAAGCTAAATGAAGAAGGAATACCTTCTCGTCAGAAAAAAGAATGGTCGATTCGGGCTATTAAACTAATGCTTACGAATCCCGTATATAAAGGAACCCTGGTTTGGAACCGCATGGATTCCAGTAAATCGAAGCGGGTAAAAAAAGATGACGCTGATTGGGTTGTCCTTGAAGACGCTTGTCCAGCTATTATTGATCAAGCTACATGGGAACAAGTACAAAAAAGAGTAAATAAAAAACAAATGGCACCTCGAGCACAGACAAGTCCGCATTTGCTCGGTGGACTATTAAAATGCGGCAGATGTGGTTCAGGAATGAGCATTGGTTGGTCAGGTTCAGCGAAAAATCGCTATCGCGTTTACCGTTGTTCCGCTAACAAAAACAAAGGAACGTGTACAAGCAAACAGTACCGCGCTGACGATGTGGAATCATGGTTTAAACATGGGTTATTAAAGTTAGCCGATTCGATTAACTCCCAAATGATTCCTCATCTTATTCAAAAGGCTGCTGAAAACGAAGAGAGCACAATCGAGCAAAAAATTCGAACCGCTAAAAACCGTTATAAACGAAAAGTGGAAGCGTACACTGCAGGACTCATTGAATTAGAAGATTTAAATGAAGAAAAAAAGCGGATGGAACAAATCATTGCAGAAGCTCAGAAAGCGGAAAATGCTTCTTCCGTGGATGTAAAAAAGCTTGAGGCAATGGTGAAAGAAAAAATAAACAATGTGATCGATGCAATCGATGTTTTACCAGTCCCGGAAGCAAAATCATTCATTAAAACGATTGTTGAAAAAGTGATTTTACTTGATGAAAGGGATATTGAAATCGTATTAAACATTCAGTAATGGAGTTGACAGCATGAAACCGATCACCTTACGCCAATTGCTCAACACGAATCAATTTCAAAATCTGCTTCATCTGAAAAAAGAACTGATCTCCTACAAAACTTTTGGGGTCATTTTTTATAAAGAAGTAATGAGTTCTCTTGCAATCGACACGCCATTTGAATTGTATTTTGTGTTGTCAAAAGGAGGAATTGAATACGAAAACGCATTCCCAATACCAATCGATCTTTACAGGGAGTATTTAACATATAACCGTCCTCCAGAGTACCTTGTACGTTTTTACCAAGAATACTACGGGACAAAAAGCATTCCATCCGATCAATTTTTTCAAACATTAAACGTCTTTCAAGCCAAAAGATATGCTTGGTTTTACAACTCACGAGAGGACGGTAAGTATGGATTGGGTACCGTTTGATACACCACTAGAAAAACATCCAAATAAAGCTTTAATCACCTATATGGCAAGACAGTTTGATATCGAACCTGTACTGATGCACTACTTGTTTATTCACGGCATCAACAATTCCGAAAAAGTATCACGATTCTTATTTCCATCCATAGATGATTTTCATGATCCATTTCTCATGAATGACATGAAAAAAGCGATTATACGCATTATTAAAGCTTTGATACAAAAAGAAAAAATTCTGATTTATGGTGATTATGATGTAGATGGAATGACAGCAACAGCTATCCTGTATAAGGCTTTAAAGAAATTTAAAGCAGATGTCCATTATCAATTGCCGCTTCGCTGTGAAGGATATGGTTTATCACCGAAAGCAATGGAAAAAATTCCAGAAGATGTCTCTCTAATTATTACAGTGGACAATGGATCAAGTGCCCACCCTGCCATGGAAGTGGCAAAAAGAAGAGGCATGGATGTCATTGTTACGGATCATCACGAAGTTTTAGGTCCGCATCCCGACTGTTATGCGTTTATTAATCCAAAGCGTCATGACAACACTTATCCTTTCCCGCATCTGGCAGGTGCGGGAGTCGCTTTAAAAGTCGTACAGGCACTATTTATGGCAGGAAAAATTCCTTGGGATAAACATGTTTACGAATTTATTGAGTTTGCCACGTTAGGTACGATTGCGGATCTAATGCCTCTCAAAGGAGAAAATCGTATTATTTGTAAACTTGGATTGCAAAAAATGAACTATACACCAACCCCTGTATTAAAAAAACTCTTTGAGATGTTACGAATTAAATATGTCGATAGTTCCACCATTAGCTTTCAAATTGGACCGATTTTTAACTCGTCGGGACGAATTGGTGATCCAAACCAAGCTGTGGATATCCTAGTCAACCCTTTATGTGCAAAAGCCGATCTTTATTCATTAATTACTTTAAATAAAAAGCGGCAACAAATGACAAAAGAACAATTCCAACGTATTGAGGAACAAATTATTCAAAATCAATGGTACAAACAAAATGTTATTGTTGTTTGCGATGATTTTCACAGCGGAATTATCGGTCTCATTGCTGCAAAAATAGCCAATAAATTCAAAAAGCCAGCGATTGTGATTTCCTTGACAGGAGCCGGTTCTGCCAGAAGTGTAAATGCGACGGATTTTTCCATGATTAATGTGATTAAGAAATGCTCCCATTTCTTAACCAAATACGGTGGTCATCGAGCCGCTGCTGGTTTTTCGATTAAACCCGATTTTGATCATATTCATGCTTTTAGAGAAGCGATTCAACTAGCAGCCTTAGACGAACCGCCACTAACTCCAAAATTAAAATATATTAGTACAATTCCCTTACATCAGTTCCCTATGCATATTTTTGATGACTTAGGCGTTTTAGAACCATTCGGAATGTCATTTCCAAAGCCGTTGTTTTATTGCTCACCGCTGGTAATCAAGCAATTCCAAGTATTCGGAAAAAACAATGAACATTTAAAATTAATAACAAATGAAAAAAAAGCCATTGCCTTCTTTAAAGGAGCAATGGCAAACAAACTCCAACAACAATCGTTAGCTGAATGTCTTTACACTCCTAGCTGTCCGATAAAAAAAGATTTTTTAATTCATGATCTTCGTTTCATCCAATAACAAAAGAGCCTTGGAAAAAGTTAAATACAATTAACAAAATATACTGTTTTTTGCAGAGGAGGACATAACCCACAACGAGGGGCTGTACATTGACAGAATGGTATATGGAAATAACACAATTGTATTTGGATCTAACTCTAGTGGCAGATTTATTTTGGTTCGCTATGAATCCGAGAATAATCTGCCACTTTTATATATACAAAGTGATTACATAATATAAAATTCATAATCAGTCTATACCTACAACTGGACTGCGACGCTCAAGCAATACCACATCACGCCATACCCCATTTAACTTTCCTATACGTTGTCGGATACCAACTTCACGAAATCCAACACTTTGATGTAAACGTAAACTTGGTATGTTTTCAGGGAAAATCCCTGCTGTTAATGTCCAAAATCCTTTTGCCTCGGATTCTTTGATCATAGCTTGTAGAAGTTTTTTTCCCACTCCTTTTCCCCGACTCACATCTCGAACATACACACTCACCTCTCCCACCCCTTCATACACGCAGCGATCCGATACTTTACTTATCTTACACCAGCCTTGAATGCCTTCTTCGTTTTCAGCGACCAAACATAAATTTGCGGCAATGGTCGATTCCCATTTTTCAAACGATGGTGCTGTCGTTTCAAACGTTGCTTGTCCTGTCGCAATTCCTTGCTCGTAAATTTCCTTCACTTGCATCCAATCCTCTTTGCGAAAGTTACGAATGTTCATATGAAAAATCCCTCCTTATTTTCATACAGAAAAGGCACTAGGAATCGCCTAATGCCTTTTCCATGTAACATTAGCAACACTCACGCTTTTCTTCCCCAACGAGTTCCGATCTGTTACACCACATTTTTTAAGGTTTCATTGCTTTAATGATCGCAGAAACAATGTAATCCTCGATGTTCGCTCCAGGCACCCAATCTTTGATAAACTCCTTCGATTCATCTTTTGGTTCAATGGTGATCTGTGTGAATCCACTCTGTTGTAACATGGATTCCAGTTCACCAATCGATGCTGCTCCTGATACGCAGCCCGAATACAAGACATCCATATTGTTTTTGATTTCCGATGGAAGTTCTGCCGTCGCCACAACGTCGGAAATGACAAGGCGCCCTCCTGGTTTCAGCACACGATAGGCTTCCTTGAACACCTGGGGCTTATCTGGAGAAAGATTAATGACGCAATTGGAAATAATGACATCCACCGAACCATCTGCCACCGGTAAATATTCGATTTCTCCTAACCGAAATTCAGTATTGGTAAAGCCACCCTTGGCAGCATTGTTGCGTGCTTTGCTGATCATTTCTGGTGTCATATCCACACCAATGACGCGCCCGGTTTCTCCGACCTGACGAGCAGCCAAAAAGCAATCGAAACCGGCACCACAACCAAGATCCAACACCACATCTCCGGGGTTCAATTCCGCAATTGCTAGCGGGTTGCCGCAACCAAGTCCAAGATTAGCTCCTTCTGGCACGGCAGATAATTCCTCATCCGAGTATCCTAGTTTTGCTGATACCTCATTAGGTGTACCACAACATCCGGAAGAGTCTGAACAACAGCTTCTAGAATTTACTTCCTGCAGCGCAATTTGCTTATAGCGGCTGCGGACATTTTGCCGGATTTGATCGTTATTAACGTGATTCATAAGTTATCACTCCTTAAATGATATAGAATAAAAATCCTGATAACGTTGCCATCGTCATGACAGAACCTACAAACGCAAAGACCAGCTTCTTTCTAAAGATACTGTGTAATCATGTGATCTCCGGTAAGCTTGCCCCTGCTGAGCTAACCATCGGCGCCATAACAGGTCCTAATGCCATGCCTTTTGCAATCAACATTTGTGAAATGGGAATCATCGTGAAAAGGCGGATATACAAAGGAATTCCGATGATTGCTGCAAGTGGAACAAGCCACCACTTATCACCCCCCATATAGGTTGAAATCCATTCTGTCAGTACAGCACCATGAATAATGGCTTCAATGCCTGCACCCAAAAGCAAATATGGATAAACCGTTTTTATTAAGTGAAAGGTCTCCTGTAAAGCTTCTCTCATGTTTCGTTTCTTTCCGATCTCTACTTCTCCTTTTTTTACTCCGAGTGTCGCAGCCATGAGTGTCAATATGATTGGATCGAGCACAGGAGAATCAAAGAGAAAAATCATCACAATACCGAAACGGACCTTCTGGTTTAAAAGCGATACGACAACTGGGATCGTAGAACATGAGCAAAACGCAAACGCGACAGCAACCAATGCTCCGAATAACGGATGGCGCTTTGTTAACAAACTTTGCATTTTATCATAAGGAATATATCCTTACTGAAAAGTGAATGACGAACGAAATAGCCAAAAACAAAGTAACTATTCAGCCCGTACATAGAAAAAATTTACGAGAGCCGGTTTGTTCGTACCTTCCTTGTCTATACTAATTACCATCATAGACATGGGAGGTGAACACAATGGCAAATGTTGCTTTTGGCTTCCAAGAAGCGGTCTTCACACTCGAAAGCATGGTGGCAAACATCGAACGTCAAGCACAGACCATCGAAAAACTCATCAACGAAAATAAACAGTTAAGACAAGAAAACCAGCAATTGAAAGCACGTATTGCAGAATTAGAAGCCCGTACGAAAAAAAACAGTACGAATAGTCATTTACCGCCGTCCTCTGACCGGTTTGGGGCGAAATCTCCTTCTCGCCAACCGTCGGAGAAACGGCCGGGAGGACAGCCAGGGCACCAAGGAACGACGCTCCGCCAAGCACCGAATCCTGACCATCGAGTCCTTCACCGTGTGACCCAATGCAAAGGATGTGGTCACTCTTTAGAACATGTCGATCCACTTCAAGTAGACATTCGCCAAGTGTTCGACCTCCCAGTGGTTCGCATGGAAGTCACTCAACATGAGCGGGAAATCAAGCGTTGTCCGGAATGCCGACTTGTCCAGCAGGCGGAGTTCCCTTTCTATGTCACCAATCATGTACAATATGGACCGGTCATCACTTCACTCCTGTTATACTGGAATCACGCGCAGTTGATTCCGTGCGAACGGATTACGGAGATGGTGAAAACATTATTTCATCATCCCATTAGTGCCGGAACGGTCGTGAACATGACGAGACGGTGGCAGCCTGTGTTAGAAGCAGCGATCGAAGAAATCGAAGCCGCGCTGCTCACCTCGAGCACGCTGCACGTCGATGAAACGAGCCTGCGTGTGAAGGGAACGAAACAATGGGTGCACGTCGCTTCCACTTCCAAGGAAACCCGATACGGGATTCATCGCTCGCGTGGCAAACAAGCGACGGATGACATCGGGATTTTGCCACGGTACAAAGGAACGATGGTACATGATGCGTATTCCGTATACCCGATGTATACGCAGGCGAGCCATGCCCTTTGCCACGCCCATCATCTCCGGGAGCTTCGGGAATATACCGAACTTTACCAGCACTCTTGGTCGAACAAGATGGCCGAAGCACTGTTGGAGATGAAACAGGCAGTGGAGAAAGCGGGCGGAGCCTTGCCGGAAGAGAAAGTCCGGTATTGGGAAGCGGTGTACGACGAGCTTCTTTCGAATGGACGCCGGGAACTCGATGAACGTTGCCGACAAGGCAGCCATCTAGGTGTCCGCAAAGCGGAAAATTTCATCCGGCGCCTAGAAAAGCGCAAGCAAGAAGCGCTTCTCTTCCTGCGAAAGAAAGAAGTGCCGTTTGACAATAACCAAGCCGAACGCGATTTACGGATGGTGAAAGTCAAACAAAAAATCTCTGGAACGTTTCGTCAGGAAGACGATGCCGAGGCTTTCTGTGTCATCCGCAGCGTCGTTTCCACCCTGCAAAAACACGGAAAGCCGGTGTGGGAATCGTTGCAAAGACTTCTAAGCGGAGAGCCTCTTCAAACGATTCTCCATTCCTCCTAGGGCATTTTCGATACTGGGAATGCCCTATTGGTGCTGGATTCTGAAAATCTCGCTAGTACTGGGCTGAATAGATACGTTGCAGCAGGCGTGTTGATTATCCAA
>NZ_JHUS01000015.1:0-4797 GCF_000691465.1 Geobacillus sp. CAMR5420 | reverse complement strand
CCCGACCTTGTTTGGCACGACGGAAAATGCGGTATACAACCAACTGTTTGCGGCGTTCATCGCGTATGTGTTGCTGCGATGGCTGTATGATCAAACCAAAAAACGGACGAACGTCTCTCTTTCCTTCATTTCGTTTGTTCGCCGTTTTTTCTCTGGGCAGCTTCCTCTCGATTGGAAATCCGGGATGGCCGCTGCTTTGTTTGAGTATGCCCAAATTTATGGAAGACGTATGTCTAATTTTGGATAATCAACACTCGTGATGTTGCAGAATATCTTGGATGAAATCATATAACTCATTTTGTGAATTGAGGGAATAATAAATCCACTGTCCCCTCTTATCTTCTTTTACTAATCCTGCATCTTTTAACTTGCGAAGATGCTGACTAATAGCCGGCTGACTCATGTCAAACACCTCAAGAAGCTCGCATACACAACACTCACGTTGTTTTAAAATTGCCATGATCGTTAAACGTGTTTTATCACCAAGCAACTTTAAAACGTGTGATGCTTTTTCTATTTCCACTACTGTCTTTTGCATGGAAACACCTCCTATTCTTTTATGATTATATAGTTATTTACTTATATATATGAGCGAAAATGAAATATGATACTCCTAAATCCCTTTATTTGCAATTTTGTTCCTCTCACACTAAATAATGATGTCACATCTTTCATATCCACGAAATGGATATGGTAGTATAACCATACTTACTCTTCCCTTTAATAAGTATATAACTACATACTTATATAAAACAAAAGAAAAAAACGACTTTAACATAATCTTTACAAATTCAAACGAAAGTGTGAAATTCGGAAGTAAACTTGCCTTATCTCGTCTCCATTTGTTGTTATTCTTCAGAACGAGAGATTCTCCTCCTCGTCATAAATTTCTTTTATTTGTTTCGGTTCGTTTGTTAACTCCATTTCAAATCCTTATTTATTTGATAAGTAAAAAAGACTAACGACTCGAGTCGTTAGCTAACACTGTTTCGTCAACTGAATTCAGGATTTGTTCTAATTTGGTTCGGATCGCGTTTTTAAGCATGGATCTTAAATTTTTTTTATACTTCTTCTTAGTCAATGGACAAATATATTCTCCATCATCAATAACCTCGTTTTTTAACTCTCCATCTTCATTGAAAAACAACGTATATATTTCGTTGATTAGTTTATTTTCTTGCTGTATGTAGTTTATTGTTTCACTTTTGTATCCCTTGATCACTTTTTCGAAAATCATTTTAAAATCTTCAATAGACATCTCTTTCTTTAATTTGCGTTCCATTGTTTTTGGTGTTTCATTACTACTTTCTTGTTGATTTTTCTTTTCTAATTCTTGATACATCTCATCCATTTGCTCATATAAACCGATTAAAAAAGCATTTTCTTCTTCCAGTTTTTGAACTTTAACCGTTAATTCAGTGATTTGCTCGTAAACCAAGTTCAACTCATCCTGCATATTAATGAGTTGATTTTCTAATTGATTCTTCTCCTCCATGAGCTGTTTCATTAATTCTTCCGAGTGAGTGCTATCACCTTTAACTTCTTCAGAATCCAATTTATTATGCTTTTCACGATGGTCATTCGCCAACATTGAAAAAGAGTTTTCTACATACCATTCATAAACTCCCATTACTTCAGGCAAACCTGGTCTCTGTTCTTCAATAAACTCGAATAAATCATCGTGATAAATTCGCCAACCCTCCTTTCGATTTGCCGAACGTTCTGCTTTAATCTTTCCTTCTCTGATCCAACGAGTAACCATTTGAATTGAGTCAGTAATGTAATATTCCTGAAGTATTTTTAGTGCTTGGTGAACATTATATACTTCCATCTCCTTCTCCCCCGCTCAAAATTATTTAAAATAAAAATATGTTGGTAATGTTATACCTATGACATTACCTAAGTAATTTTAGGAAAATAAGAAATGCTTGGCTTTAAGCGCCAAGCATTTTTATTAAAATCCCATTTAATTAATTAAGATCTCTAAAATTTAGGTCATTTGTTTTGTTAGTTTTGACTGTTTTTAATCAGGGCTTTGTTAAATTTCAATGTTGATTTTTAAACCACACAAAAAGACCGAAATAAATTCGGTCTTTTTGTGTGTCTTCTTCAACTATTGCATTATTCTTTCACATTTAGCAATCGCATGCTGTTTAATGTTACGATTAATGTTGCTCCCATATCCGCAAATATCGCTAACCATAACGTTAACCAACCAGGTACAATTAACAATAACGCCAGCACCTTAATGCCCAAAGAGAAGGTAATGTTTTGCTTAATAATTGCTAAAGCCTTGCGGCTCAATTTAATCGTATATGGCAATTTACTTAAATCATCAGACATTAAAGCAATATCGGCTGTTTCAAGGGCTGTATCGGTTCCAGCACCACCCATTGCCACACCAACGGTTGAAGCTGCAAGAGCTGGTGCATCGTTCACACCATCTCCAACCATCGCAACACTTCGATACTTGTCGCGAAGCTCTTTGATGAAATTCAGTTTATCTTCTGGAAGTAAATCGGCTTTAATATCGGAAACACCGACTTGTTTTCCGATGGCTTCGGCTGTTCTTTGGTTATCTCCCGTCAGCATCACCGTTTTTTCAATACCGACTTGATGAAGTTTTCGAATAACCTCTTTGGATGATTCTCTTATTTCGTCTGCCACGGCAATTAACGCCAGAATTTCTTTTTCCGTTCCTAATGCCATGACCGTTTTCCCTTGTATTTGAAGGGTTGTAATTTGTTCTTTTATTTCTGATTGGATGCCATTTGGAAGAAGTTCTTCAAAAAGACCTGGACTTCCGACATAATACATTGCGTTATTTACTTTGGCTTTGACCCCTTTACCGGTAATGGATTGGAATTCTTCAACCGATACATCATTAAAATTCAATCCATCTTCTTCTGCTTTTCTTATAATGGCGGAAGCAAGTGGATGTTGTGAGCCTTTTTCAATGGCTGCTGTAATGGTCATTAGTTCATTTTCATTGCCATTATAAGTGACTACATCGGTGACGGAAGGAATACCTTTTGTTAATGTTCCTGTTTTATCAAAAGCAATCACTTTTAAGTTTCCTGCTTCCTCTAAATAAATACCACCTTTAATTAACACACCGTTTTTCGCTGCATTTCCAATGGCAGTTACAATCGAAACAGGCGTGGAAATAACCAACGCACACGGACAACCAACCACTAATACAGCTAGACCTCGATAAATCCATTCGCTCCAATCAGCACCCATAAATAATGGAGGAATAACGGCTAGTAAAAGAGCAAAAATGATAATGGCTGGTGTATAGTATTTGGCAAAACGATCTACAAACGCTTGAGAAGGTGCTCGTTCTGCTTGAGCTTCTTCCACTAAATGGATGATTTTCGAAAGAGTTGTATCTTCCACTCGTTTTGTAACTTTTACTTCCAATAACCCTTCTTCATTCAATGTTCCTGCAAAGACTTCATCACCGACTGTTTTGGTTACTGGAACACTTTCTCCCGTAATGGCAGCCTGATTTAGCGTAGATGTACCCTTGATGACGATTCCATCCATCGCTAATTTCTGACCAGGCTTTACGATCATAATATCTCCGACTTGAATATCGTCAACAGGGACCATCATTTCTTCATTTCCGCGACGAATTAATGCTTCTTTTGGAGCAATATCCATCAACGATTCAATGGATTGACGAGCTTTATCCATGGAATAACGCTCTAAGGCTTCGCTAATGGCGAATAGAATAACAACCGTTGCACCTTCTCCCCATTCACCAATCGCTGCAGCTCCTAAAATCGCCACTGTCATCAGCGTATTCATATCAAAATTCAATCGAACTAGGTTTTTGAAACCTTTTATAAATAACGAATATCCACCGATTAAAATTGCTGCAGCATATCCAATTGTCGCAAAGATATGCTCTTCTCCGTATTGCTTCCCTAAAAACCAACTGATCACAAGCAAAACGGCGGAAATATACACTTTAATGTTCTCTTTTTGCTTCCAAAAAGGTTCACGCTTGACTGATTTTTCTTTATCTTCCCGAACCTTTAAGTTTTCAAAAGCTCCTGCTTTTTCTAATTCTTCGATGGTTGTTGTACCCCAAACGGTAATTTTAGATGCTCCAAAGTTTACTTTAGCATCTTGAACACCTGGCAATGATTTTACATTATTTTCAAACTTTGCCGCACAGTTTGCACAAGTAAATCCTTGAACACGGTAGGTTTTCGCTTCTGATTTAGATAATTTTGCTTGTTGTTCAGACACGGACTTTCACCTCTTTCTCATGTACTAACGCAATCATGATTAACTGCTTAATATGGTCATCATCCAGCGAATAAAATGCTAGCTTTCCTTCTTTTCGATACTTTACAATCCCTTGTTTATAAAGAGTCCGTAAATGATGGGAAGTGGTTGCAACAGAAGCCCCAATGATATTGGCAATATCACATACACATAACTCTTTATCTTGGCAAAGTGAATAGACAATTTTTGCCCTATTTTCATCTGCCAGTGCTTTAAACAACAGGACAACACTGGATATATCTTCTTTTTGCAATTCCCCTTGTATTCGATTGACTTTTTCTTCGTCATAACAATAAATTTCACATGTATCTTTCTTACTCATTCATTATCCCCCTTTCATATTCAAATTTCCGTTTGAATATATTATACCCCATTTCTTTTATTATTCAAGTATTTATTTGAATTAAAAACAAAAAACATCCATGAGTAAGCTTTTACTCGCCACCCAAGCATGAAAATAACCGCTCATGGATTCATTATTTTCACAGAAAAGTTCCA
>NZ_JHUS01000014.1:0-26404 GCF_000691465.1 Geobacillus sp. CAMR5420 | reverse complement strand
CTACATCAAAAAATTCTATTAGCTAAAAACAATAAACCTCATTATCCGCAAAAAGATAATGAGGTTTACTATTTCTTAACCAAAGAATGTTTGGAACAATAAATATGCGTTTAAGCTGATAATCACCATCGCTACCATCCAAGCAAGAACTTTCAACCATAATGGATTTGCGAACTCGCCCATTTTCTTTTTATCGCTAGTGAATTGAACGAGAGGCACTACCGCGAAAGAGAGCTGTAAAGAAAGAATAACTTGGCTCAAAATAAGTAATTGAGCCGTTCCGCTTTCGCCATAAAGAGCAGTTACAACAACGGCTGGGACAATGGCAATCAATCGAGTGATCAGCCTTCTTAACCAAGCAGGAAGGCGAATGTTTAGAAAACCTTCCATCACAATTTGACCAGCTAAGGTTCCTGTTAATGTGGAGTTTTGACCAGAAGCCAACAAAGCAACTCCAAATAAAATACTTCCAAGTGTTGTTCCAAGCAGTGGAGCAAGCAAGTGATAAGCATCTTCAATCTCCGCAACATCTTTCATTCCTGCTTTATGGAATGTAGCAGCAGAAACAATAAGGATAGAAACAATAAGGATAGACTCCCATGACAATTGGTGTTTCAGGATAGATGCATTAATAAATAAAGCGAAAAAGAGTGCAATGGTTGAATCCCAAGTGGCATATTTGATCGCTTGTCGTTTACCCGAGCTGGTTTGTTCGTATTGACGTGTCTGCACAATGGAAGAATGCAGATAAAGATTATGAGGCATTACGGTTGCACCTAAAATACCGATTGCAATATAGAGCATGGATGGATTGTTAATAATCTCTGGGCTTGGAACAAATCCCTTCAATATGCCACCTACATCTGGCTTAGAAAGAAAGATTTCAGTCACAAAGCAAGCACCAATGGTTAGAATTAAAACAATTACCAACGTTTCAATATAACGAAACCCTTTATTCTGTAATAGCAATACGACCAGTACATCCAGAGCTGTAATAATCACTCCATATATTAACGGAATGCCAAACAACAATTTCAAAGCGATTGCCGAACCGATCACTTCGGCTAGATCACAAGCTGCGATTGCCAACTCGCATAAAACCCATAAGATCATTGCTACAGGCTTGCTGTAATGGTCGCGACAAGCTTGGCTAAATCCCTTCCCGTTACAATTCCCAACTTGCCAGCCAATGCTTGAAGCAATATTGCCATTAAATTGGAAAGCAAAATAACGGAAAGCAACGTGTATCCGAACTGGGAACCTCCTGCGATATCAGTCGCCCAGTTTCCCGGGTCCATATACCCCACGGCAACTAAGTATCCTGGTCCAGCAAACGCAAGAAACTTTTTCATCCAAGAACCCGTTTTTGGTATACGCAAACTTCTATATACTTCGGGCAATGTTGGTTGTGTCCGTTTCTTTCTCCAACCTTCCTCAACGACTAACGGCAGTTTTTTTATATTTTCACTCATGATGATCACCTCATGATTGGTTTTCGCTAAATATTTTGCATTAAGGAAACTTTTGGGGTAAAAAAATTTGCTCCTACAACTTAGAATTAGATATATGTAAGAGCAAAGAAAATGTTGCCTAAATAAATTGTACATCAGAAACTTTTTTAGTCAATGGAAACTTTTATCGTTTGTTAGTTTAAGATCGCTAAAATATTGAACAAGGTACTGACCTTGTTCAAACCATTTAATGATATTTGAAGCTTATGTTTGAATGAATACTCTCCCACTTACGCTAAGCTTAGAAGGGCTATAAAAAGTTCTAACCACAACATTGCAAGCACCTTCAATGGTTTAAAATATCATTTATCAAATACTCTGCATCGGCACCCACTCCTCCAATAAGAGCAGATCCCCTTCGATACTGCCACGGCAATCCCAAGAAGTACAATCCTTTCACAGAAGTTACCCCTCTTTGGTGAATGGGCTTTCCTCTATGGTCTAAAACATTCGGAATTTGAATCCAACTGTAATCAGAATAAAATCCAGTTGCCCAAATGACATTTTGAACTTGAATTTGACTGTTATCTGCAAAAGAAATAACATCTCCTAAAATACTTTCTGTTCTGGGTTTAATTTTAATTTTGCCTTCTTGTATTAAATGTTTCAGTTCTTTACCGAAAATAGGGTCACTTTGCTTACTGATAAACTGACCTAACGAGCTGTTGATATGGACATTTAATAAACCTAATTTTTTAAACCACCAGAAAATACTTTTACCCATTATTTCAAGTGGAAAGAACTTCATTTTATGACCTACAGATAAATAAACTTCTCTGTCTTCGGACAATTCAACAGCAATTTGTGCCCCTGAATTTCCCGCACCGACTACCAAAACAGAGCCTTCTTGTAATTGAGATGGATTCAAATAACGGGATGTATGCACTTGATACACTTTATCGGATAAGCTTTCTGCAAATGGTGGAATGTATGGCTTTTGGAAAGGACCCGTTGCTACAACCACTTTCTCTGCCACATAATTACCATTATTGGTTGTAACTTTAAAAATCTCATCTTCTTTTTGAAGGGAAATGACTTCTGTGTTCAGATGAATAGGTAATTCAAATTTTTGAGCATAATCCTCTAAATAATCGGCAATTTCATCCTTGGTTGGATATCCGTTCGGGTCACCCTTTAAAGCCATTCCTGGCAAAGAACTGAACCAGCGAGGAGTAAAAAGAACTAAGGAATCATATCGGTTTCTCCAAACATCTCCGATTCGATTTTCCTTGCCAACAATGGCAAACAATATATTATTTTGTTTCAGATAATATCCCATCGCTAGTCCTGCCTGACTAGCACCGATAACCAGAACATCAACGATGTGTTGCATTTTATCACCTCTCTTCTGAAAAGGATTAAACTTTCATTTCCCCGTGATGGATTTGAGAGGTTTCAATTTGAATGGTTGCATGCTGAATTTTAAAGTGGTCCTCAATAAAATGGATCGCTTCTTGTAAAACCTTTTGGCTGTCTTGATGATCTTCAATCAAAATATGGCAACTTAATGAGTCTAACCCTGAAGTAATTGTCCAAATATGAAGGTCGTGAACGTTAATCACTCCTTCAATACTTTCTAAGGCTTTTTTCACTTCATTTTGGTCAATGGTAATTGGCGTTCCTTCCATCAAAATGTGAACCGTATGTTTAATCACTCCCCAAGCGCCTTTCAAGATTAATAAGGCAACCAAAATGGAAATAATGGGGTCAGCGACATACCAACTAAAGAGCCACATGACAAGCCCAGCGATGATAGCACCTACGGAACCCAAAGCGTCACCGATCACATGAAGATAGGCACTACGCAGATTGACATTATTTTTTACATCCCCTTTTTTCATTAACGCCCAGGCACTTAAAAGATTGGCAAAAAGTCCAATGGACGCAATCAGCATCATAGAGCCGCTAGCCACGGTTGGAGGATTGTAAAAACGTTCAATTGCTTCCCAAATAATAAATCCAGCGATAACAAACAAGGTAACTCCATTAAACAAAGCGGCTAAGATTTCAAAACGATAAAAGCCATACGTTTTATTGGGGGAAGCTGGTTTGGTGGCAAACCAAATTGCCACTAAGCTAAGAACAAGTGAACTAGCATCACTAAGCATATGACCAGAGTCAGAAAGAAGGGCTAGGCTGTTTGTGATTAAACCTCCGAAAAACTCTAACAACATAATTCCAGCGGTAATGAGAAGGGCAATTGTAAGCCCTTTTTTATTTCCTTCTCTACTGTGATCATGGTGATGTCCGTGGTGATGGTGATGACCATGGTGGTCGTGAGAATGATGGTGGTGATGATGATGCATGATAAAATACCTCCTTAATGATGTTCAGAATGGTCAATGGCTTGTTTTAATAATGAAATAACATGTTCGTCATCGCAGGAGTAAAACAGTGTTTTTCCTTCACGGCGATACTTAACCAGTCTCAGATTTCGTAACATACTAAGTTGATGGGAAACGGCTGATTGAGACATTTCCAACACTTCTGCAATGTGATTGACATTGCACTCTTCTTGCGATAACAAATAAAGAATTTTGATTCGTGTTGGATCGGCTAATACCTTAAATATTCGCGATACATTTTCAATGGTTTCAGATTTTAAGAAAGAATGGTCTTCCATCTTCATGATGATTCCCCTCACTTTATTTATTATATATGAGCATATGTTCATATGTATGTATCATATTTTATATTCATTTTTTTGTCAAGTTTAGGAAATGTTTTTTCATGAAAATGGGTTATTTAGCTCATAATGAATGGAAGGAGGATGATGACAACCGTTCAGGTGGAAAAATCGGACTTGCAACATGGCGATTTAAGGGTATAAAAAGGACAGCAGTGAGCTGTCCTTTCGAATATCAGCACATCTTTTGTAAATTCTTCTTCAAGTTCCCGTATGACGTTATCCTCAAGTTTTTTACAGAAAAGTTCCATGAGCAATGGTTTGCCCTCCACCCAGGGATGAAAATCCCCCTTTTCTTCCCATAATGAAGAATAGGCGCAAACAGTTCAACAGGACGTTATGCTTAATGGTGGCTTAGACCCTGTACGGAAAAGTGTTTGAATCCACTGGGTGCACCACCCATTGTCCGCCCTTTCCCGATGCGGAGGAAAGGTGACGACGAACGGAAAACTGCCGCATTTCTCCCGTGGATTCGCTGTTTGCGCACTCGATCATCGAAAAGGAGGATTTTCATCATGGATGTCATCTATCCTCGCTGCGCAGGATTGGATGTTCATGCCGAAACCATCGTCGCCTGCGCGCTATGGGAAGAAGATGGACACATTCAAAAGGACATTCAAACCTTCTCCACGTTCTCGAAGGGACTTGGCGACCTGCTTGAGTGGCTCGAAGAACATGGCGTTACCCATGTCGCCATGGAATCCACCGGCGTGTATTGGAAACCGGTCTTCGCCTTCCTCGAGGGCTATGTCGACTTGACACTGGCCAATCCGCAGCGGATCAAAAATGTCCCGGGAAGAAAAACCGATGTCTCTGACGCCGAGTGGATCGCCAAGCTGCTCCGCCATGGACTCGTTGAAAAAAGTTTCGTCCCCCCAGCGGATATTCGCGAATTGCGGGATTTTACCCGCCTCCGCAAAAAGTGGGTCGGACAGCTGACTTCGGAGAAAAACCGGATTCAAAAAGTGCTCGAGTCTTCCAATGTCAAACTCGGCTCGGTCCTCTCCGATCTCTTCGGCGTTTCCGGAAAAGACATCCTCGCCCGGCTGCTTGAGAAGGGATACGTGGACAAGGACGAGTTGGATCAATGCCTGCGCGGAAGGCTCAAAAAAGAAAAAAAGCAGGCGGTGTACGATTCGCTGCTCGGCACCTTGACCGAACACGAGCTCCGTCTCCTTCGCCTCTTGTGGAAACACGTTGAGGAATTGGAGCGGCTCATCGAAGAAGTCGACCAGCACATCGACCGCCTGCTCGAGCCGTATCGCGAGGAAGTGAACCTGCTGATGACCATGCCCGGAGTGAAAAAACAAACCGCCGCCGTCATCATAGCCGAGATGGGAACCGACATGAGCGTCTTTGAAACGCCGGAACGGGCGGCTTCATGGACTGGATTGTCCCCCGGCAACCATGAAAGCGCCGGAAAGCGAAAGAGCACGCGCACGACAAAAGGCAATCCCCATCTCCGATCGGCGTTATGCGAGGCGGCATGGTCAGCAGCTCGATCCAAGACGCATCCCTTGTCCCGAAAGTTTTGGTCGTTGGCGGCCCGGTGCGGGAAGAAAAAAGCCCTCATCGCCATTGCTCGGCGGATGTTGGTGATCATCTTTTGCATGATCTCCCGCAAAGAGCCGTTCCGCCAACCACAACTTATTTAGTCTAGCCAAAAGGCAGACAGGTTATACGAGATGCCTAAAATCGGGCACCTCTGCTTTCCTATTGCCTTTTTTGGCCATTTTCAGTATACCCTCACGGATCAGGAGCGTATACCGCACTCACCAAGTGGTGGGGATTTTCACGGAAAAAACAAGTAAAATGAAACCAATATAAAACCGATTATAGCCATGATAACACAGTATATTTTGGTAGATGCGCGTAAAGCTGTTCCAAAAATTTCTTTTCCCGTCACGGAAAGCATTACCCCCATCGCCAATGCGATAATCATTGCTACTAACCAAGGAACCCCCATTCCGTAATTGCTTCCGATGAATGCTCCAACTCCTATGGGGGCGGAGGCTATGGTTGCCCCAAGTATGATGCTGAGAATTCCAAACCCAGCCATCAGCAAGGGAGTAAAAACAGCAATACCTTCTGGAATATTGTGAAGCATAATCGCAGTCATCATTGGTTTAGTCAATGAATCGTGAGTATTGGCTCCAAGTGCGATGCCTGTTGGAAAATTGTGTAGGGCAATACTGAATGTTAAAAATAGACCAGAATGTACAAATAAGTCTTTTTTAGCGTCATTGGTAATAATGATCACATGATGGGAAACCTTTTCTAGATGCTTATAAATAAAATAACCAAAAATCAATCCGACAATAGCAATAAACCAACCTCCAATTTCTATGCTTTCAGGCAAAATTTCCATCGTGACCAGTCCAAATATCATACCACTACATACTGAAAAAATGGTTGGCGTTCCTTTTTGCCAGCCTTTAAACAACCAAGCAATCACTCCGCCAGATAACATTCCAATAGCAGAAGCAGAAAACCCTAAAAGCCAAAGTGAGTTCATCCATCATCCCCCTTGTACTAAGTTGTCTTTACTTTTATATCTGCCAAACTTATAAAATATGCCTTAAGAAAACAAAAAATCCTCCACCGTGGGAGGATTGTAAAGCCTTCGTTTTCGGAAAAGTGAGGTTTGTTTATTATAAAGGCATTGGAGTTTTAGTTGGTTTTGCGTAACCTTCTTTGTACTTTTCATCAATGTAATGGCGAATTTCCTTTATAGACTTACCTTCTTGTTTCATTTTAATGGATTCCGCTGCGATTTGTAAGCAAACACCACAACGAGTACCGTGGTCATCCCAGACAACAGAACCATCTTTATTGATTTTTTTGACAAAGCAATTCATACTACTTTTATGTCCCGCACTCTCGGCACAACCGCAATAACAAGGAATCCATTGTAACAACTCTATTGATTTGCCAGCAGCTTGATATACCAAGCGGACCTCTTCACTTTGACCTTTCAAAAAGGTCGGTAAAACGTCAGCAGAAGCAGTTTTTTCTTGCAAATCCCCATTGGAAGAATGCTCTTGATGTGATTGTTCTTTATTGGAACTGCAAGCCGAAATGATCAAAGTGAGCAGAAGTAAAACAATCATTCCCTTATATTTCATCCTTGTCACCTCTTATAACATTAGACATGACTAATATATCATAAGGGGTGGACATATTCAGCGTAATAATAAATTGTTCAAAATATTGTCAATTTATAAAGCTAAATCAACATATTATATTAGTCAACTATAATATGATCAGTTATAATAGGTACCGTCAAGAATTTTGTGTAATGCAAGATAGATAGGGTATCTCTGAAATGGATTTGGAATGGATAGGGGACTAGTTTCCTCCACACGAGGGACTGAATATTCAGTCTATTGCGCAGAAAGGGAGAATCCCCTTATCGTATTGGTTTGATATTTACATTATTTGGTTAATTGTAACGTTCTTCAAACATTCGCTCGAGGGCTTCCTGTGCTTCGGCAAATCCTCTTAACTTTCGCCCTGCCCATTTCTCATTAAAATCTTGGATGGTCAAATACACGACTTTTTCCGCGGCTTCTAAACTGCTCAAACTGTTCATCGGCTTTAGACGTTTCCGAATCTCTTTGATCGTTCGTTCAATGGCATTGGTTGTATAAATCACACTTCGAATACTGCTCGGATAGTCCATAAAGGTGAGAAGGACATCCAACTCATTTGCCCACGATTGGACTTCCCTTGGGTATTTGTGAGACCATTTGGATTGAAACTGTTGAAACATCTCCAATGCGATTTCTTTATTCGGAGAACGATAAATGAGTTTCAGGTCCTCCGCCATTTCGAATTGATCTTTTTTCCGAACACAACGGAGATAGCAGCCGTTTCTCCTATTCGGTGTTCGAGCCTGTTCGATTTCGAGGAAATGTTTGATTTCTTCCCGCATAATCAGCTCTAATTTTTCTTTCACAAATTGACGAATAACACTTTCCAGTTGATTTGCCCAGTCGACATTCGGTATACTTCTTTTAGACATAGGTAGGGTTCTCCTTTCTCTAAGATTTTTGGTCCAATCAGAGAATACCCTACCTTTTTTCTTTTGTTCTAGCAAAATGTTTTACACAAACTTTTATACATCACCAATCGGTCAGGGTGACTTTTTGGTAATACTGCTTGCTGATATAACTTGTGTTTAAGCATTGAATGGATTGGCAATTTGCGAATTTTTTCTATGTTTATCAAACTTCCTTCATTTTCCCGGGCTTTTTTGATTATGTCAAAAGGAATATCCGGATGGACAAAATAATTTTCAATCTCAGCTTGAGTAACTCCCAGCTTTCGGGCTATCGTGACAACCTTTACTCCGCTATTAACCATTTGATCAATCAACATATGTTTGTCTAACCACTTTGTTGTTTGATGATGGAACATCCTCCTTAGCAACTTAATTCGTTGTTCCGTTTCATTCGAATATCGCTGAATAACGCAAAATATTTTTGGGCACCTTTTATGCATTTCATTCATTTTTTTATATGCTAAGTATTCTGGGTACCCCGCAACTAACCAATATTTATCTTCCGTTCGATCCTTTTCAACAATAACATGGCTGCTTAACTGATCCCCTCCCTCTAATATTTTGACCATTTTCTCTACTGCTCTTTTTGAAACATTTTCAACGTATATGGGGACAATTTTATCTAATTCAATGGATTCCATCCAAATCCCATCAAGCTTCATTCGTACCCCTCCCCATCATATTTTGTAAAACTATATGAGAAGGGAAATTTGTCTAATAACAATAAACCAGCATTAGGAATCCAATATCCTAATGCTGGTTTATAAAAAGAGATCGTGTCATATATGCTTGTTTCGGATGGTTTATTTGCTCTGGATATAGCGGTTCTAATTTCCCTTCCTTAAGCAATCGTGAAATGTACTTTTTGCGAAGAGGATCCATCTGCCTATTCAGTAATTGACTTAATTCTTTGAGCGTTAACGGCTTAATTGCACAAAGATTTAAAATGATCTCATCCATTTCGGAAGGATTTAATCTCTTTTTCTTCCTTGCTAATTCAGAAATATCCAATAGCACTTTTTCATGATCTTTTGTTTGTTCGTTTTCGTTAGGTCCGGAGTTAGCAGCGTTAGGTCCGGAGTTATTAACATTAGGTCCGGAGCTTATCCGATTATATCTGGAGTTCCCTATAGACTTTTGATGAAACATTTCCGTTAGCGTATATTTTGTACCTCTTCCTTGTCCATTTGGTTCTAAATATCCTTTTTCCACCAGTCCGGATAATAATTTGCTTATTTCATCACTCTTTTTATCTGTCAGGCTTTGCAATCTCGTATTGGTCACATAATTTTCTTGATGTGCCGTCACTAAAATTAATACTTCATCATTGGTTAAAAACTTATAATGTTTCCCAAGAACTGCTTTTAGAAAATCGACGCTTTCCTGCGGTAATAATGAAGTTGTTCGCAACGTAAGAATCGTGCGATCCGGCTGAAATTCTTCAATTAATTCTGGGGCAGTCCAATGTTGTTCTTTCCACGCCAAATGAATATTCTCAATCCCCGACCCTGCCCGTTCACCAAGTCCGATTAACATAAACATTTTAAAAATCGTTGGATTTCTCGGATCACTTATTCCACCTTTCAGTGCTTGTTGCAAAGGAATCCGAAGAACACCCGGGTTGGAAAATCGAAATAACATCTTTTCCTTTTCGATAACAATTCCGCGTCGCCCGTAGTAATCGGCATGAGCCAACGTATTGACTAAAGCCTCACGAAGAGCAGCGTGCACCCTTGTATCATCCTTGCGAAAAAGCCCCTCCATTTGAAAAGGAATGTTTAAATCATCCGTTAGTCTGCGGATCACTTTAAAATAAAAATCATACAAATTCCCCGACCAAGTGCCGTCGGAAGAAATAATCCGATCTGTCCATCTCTCCCCCGGCACATCCGAACTCTTTTCCCGATATTCTAAGAAATACTGCGGTAAATACTCTGTAATGCTGCGCTCTTCCCCAAACATGAGCAACCCGGCTAATGTTAGCCCTTCCTCGTTGGTTTCGCGTAGCCTTCCCAAAGCTCCAATTTTATATAAAAAGTCCTTCAGTTCTAAACCATTCCAAGGATGATCTGGTTTCAAAGAAGAAAAGCGATTTCGATAACTTCTCACCGATTCCATATTCAAATCATTTAAACCGTAATTGGGAAGAACTTTGCTGTCTTGAGGAATTGGAGATTGATCCGCTATCATTCGCTGTACTTCTTCTTTTGTACATTTATAGTCTCCTTCATAATTGCGGCGATATGTACCTGTAAAAGGATTATGACCAATATAAATTGGCTTGTCCTCACGTGAAGCTCTTGGAACATAAATTTTCACGATTTCTTTCCCATCAACTTCAATAATTTCTACATTTCGATCCACTAAGATATTTTTACTAATCCTTTGGGGATTATTAATTCCATCCCAAAAGTCTTTGACTAACTTTTTTGCATCAACATCGACTGGGAAAAACTCTTGTCCTTTTTGCTCAACCCCAAGCAAAATAATACCGCCATTTGTATTTGCAAAAGCAGAATACGTTTCCCAAACATCTTTCGGTAGACCGCCTTTGGCTGCTTTACATTCCAATTCGGCATTTTCTCCATCTTCTATAATACGCAACAAATCCTTCGCGTCCATTCCGCCATATATCTCCTTTAAATTTCTAATATTTACTACAATTATTTGACAACGAAAAGAAACAATCCTTTTAACATTCAACAAATTATACAATTTTCCATTTGTCAAAGAAATTTATGGTTCACCAGGACAAAATGTATTACAAATGTTATTTTAGCATGATCACTAAACATTATCGAACCATACAGCAAACCATTAATCAAATGAGCAATAATTAAAAATTGCAACATCAAACAAATAAAAAAATCACTTTCGTATACAAGTGATTCCACATTTACATATTTAAAGCTCCTTTGCAAAACGAAGCCCATCCTTCGTTCATGATTTTCGTCTCCAGCTGCGGCCAAAAATAAAGCATTTCCTCGCGCATCATCGTTAAAATGTCGCGTTGCCAATCCTCCAGTTCGCGGCTGTATTCTTCAATGAACAATAGCACATCTTTTTCCGGTTGCGGCGGAAACTTGCGCCGTTTTTTTCGCGGCGGCGTTTTCAGTTTGTCTCGCTCGTCAAGCGACCATAAATCGTCGTACGGCGTCGATGTTTTCGGAGGCTCCTCCTCTTCGTACACTTCCGTATCTTCCCACGTCCATGACAGCTTTGGCCGCAGGAGCGAGGGATCGATATGCTCCTGAATGGCCAAGACGGCATCCAAAAATTTTTCCACTTCCAATTTTCCGTATTGATGTTCATAATGCTTGATCCGCTCCGCTGTCGCCGCCATGCTTTCCACCATATCGCGCTTCGTGTTGCTGAAGCGTACGTTGTTTTTGAAAAAGTCGCTGTGGGCCAACACATGGGCGACGATCAGCTTATTTTGGATGAGCGTATTCGTATCGAGCAAAAACGCGTAGCAAGGGTCCGAATTGATGACGAGCTCGTAAATTTTGCTTAACCCTAAATCATAATGAAGCTTCATTTTGTAAAACTGTTTCCCAAAGCTCCAGTGGGAAAATCGCGTCGGCATCCCATAGGCACCAAACGTATAAAGAATGTCCGCCGGGCAAATCTCATAGCGCATCGGGTAAAAATCAAGCCCAAATCCTTCTGCGATTTCCGTAATTTCCGCAATCGCCCGTTCCAACTCTTTCAGCTCGTCCTGCCGCATCCATCTCCCCCCTTTTTCCTCTTATCACAATGTATGAGGGAAACGGCGTTTTGATACGTTCCATCGTTTGGCATGAACGCGCAGCGCCCCATTTTCATTTGTGGACCGTTGGCTTATAATGGTCATATACAAGAAATCGCGGCAAAGCGTGGTGGTCATTTGCAGCACTATTTGCATTATCTTATCGAACACTTCGGCTACATCGGCATTATGGTTGCGCTGATGCTCGGCATTGTTGGGCTGCCGATCCCCGACGAGCTGCTGTTGACATATGCCGGTTACCGCGTTTCAACGGGGGCGTTTTCGTATCCGCTCGCTTTTCTTTCCTGCTGGCTTGGAGCCATCATTGGCATCTCGCTCAGCTATATGCTCGGGATTACGCTCGGGCTGCCGTTTTTGCATAAATTCGGTCCCAAGCTCCATCTTACAGAAAAACGGCTCGAGCAAACGAAAGCGCTTTTTTCGAAGCTCGGCCCAGCGGTATTGTTCATTTGCTATTTCATCCCCGGCGTTCGGCATCTCGCCGCCTTTTGGGCCGGCATGAACGCCTACCGTTGGAGAAAGTTTGCCTTGTTCGCCTACAGCGGGGCGATGGTGTGGGTCGCTGTCTTTTTGACGATCGGCGCCTATTTTGAAAGCCGCTGGATGGCCGTCAAGCAGTACATCCATGCCTACCGTCCATTCTTATTTCCAGTCTTTTTGGTCGCTCTTGGTTTCGCCATCTTCTATTGGTACATCCAGCAAAAGCGAAAAACACCGGGGTAATCTCCGGTGTTTTTCATTCTCTATGCGCGCTATACGTTCTCGCGCGGGCCGCGATGGTACGTTTCTGTCAGCAATCCCATAAACAGGCCGAATCCGAACATAAACATCGAGGCCCCGATAATGCCGAGACTGATGATCGTCAAGAAATAGTCTTTGTTGTAAGCGTTTGCGATAAAACTAAGCAAAAACAGTACGACTCCGACAATCAATCCCACTGACGCCATCCATTTGCACATGTTGATCATTTCTTGCCCTTCGTGCCGTTTGTTCATTCTCATCATCCCCTTATTTTGAGGATACTACCCTTGTCACAAAATTGCAACATTTATTTTTCCTTTTTCGTTTTCATTTCGGTTATAATTTATATTTTGCCTTCTGTCGCAACATTTACAGGGCAACAAAACGCCCCACCGTCATACACTAACAATGACTCCTTCTTGATAAAGGAGGCATGCCGCTTGAACACCGTCGACTATGATAAGGCGCTCTATTACACGCATCGCTCCGAATGGGACAATTTGCTCATTTTAATGGTGCGTACGCCTGATGATATTCTGTCAAAAAAAATTGAAAAGTTTCTCCACGCTTATAATTTTGAACATGACTACTCCGTCATCCAGGAGCGGTTGCACGCCTTGCTTCGCTATATTGACCATGCGCTTGAAGTGAGCGAACAAAAAATGGGAGTCGAGCAGTACGCACAGTTTTACTCGTAAAACGAACGGGGAATTGGCCGATGCCAATTCCCCGCAGATTGTGCTGATCATTGCGCATAAGAAGGAGAAACGGTGCTGAGCACATCCTTTACGCGCTGCATGACGGCTTCTGTTAAGCGGGCTAGTCTTTCTTCGCTGTCCTCCAGCGACGTCCCTTTGACGCCGAAGTACGCCTTCATTTTCGGCTCCGTCCCTGATGGACGCAGACAAAACCACGAGCCATCCTCCAAGATATACTTGAGCACATTGGATGTCGGCAAATCAATGGCCGTTTTTTCGCCGGTCAACGTGTTCGTCCGCTCTTTCGTTTTGTAATCCTCAATCACCGTCACCTTTTTCCCCGCGGCCTCCACCGGCGGCTGTTGGCGGAACGACGCTAAAATCGCGGCAATCGCCTCTGCTCCTTCTTTGCCTTTCAGCGTGAGCGATCGTTGCCCCTCGCGATAATAGCCGTACTGGTCAAACAATTGCAAGAGCGCCTCATACAACGATAGCCCTTGCTTTTTATAAAACGCGCACACTTCCGCCGCGAGGACAGCCGCCTGCACGGCATCTTTGTCGCGGACAAAATCGCCGATCAGATACCCATAGCTTTCCTCATATCCGAACTGGAACGCATATTGCCCTGTTTGTTCGTATTCCTTCATTTTTTCGCCGATGAATTTGAAACCGGTCAACGTATCGACCGTCTCAAGACCAAACGATTGGGCGATCGCCCGACCAAATTCAGACGTCACGATCGTTTTTAAGACAACACCATTTTCCGGCAGAGTGCCTTGAGCTTTTCGTTGCGACAGCAAATAGTGGAGCAACAAGCCGCCGGTTTGATTGCCGGTCAGCACGACATAGTCTCCCTTGTCATTTTTAACCGCCACGCCGAGCCGGTCGGCGTCCGGATCGGTGGCGATCAGCAGATCGGCGTTCACTTGCTTGCCCAACTCCATCGCCATGGCGAAGGCCGCGTGTTCTTCCGGATTGGGCGAGGCGACCGTCGAGAAATTCGGATCCGGCAGCTCCTGCTCTTTGACGACAAAGACGTTTTGGTAGCCGAGTTCAGCGAGCGCGCGGCGCACCGGTTTGTTCGACGTGCCGTGAAGCGGCGTAAACACGATGTTGATCGCCGTTTCCCGAGCGAGCTCCGGATGGATTGAAATCGTTTTGACAGCATGGATATAAGCATCATCGACGTCGCTTCCGATGATGCGAATAAGGCCTTTTTCTCTTAACGTTTCCTCATCTTCCACATGAATGGCGAGCTCGTTTTCGACTTCATTGACATAGCGGATCACTTGGTCGGCGACAGCAGGCGGCAGCTGTCCCCCGTCCTCTCCATACACTTTATAGCCGTTATATTCGGGCGGATTATGGCTAGCGGTGATGACAATGCCGGCAAACGCCCGCAAATAGCGAACAGCAAACGACAGTTCCGGCGTTGGGCGCAATTCATCAAACACGTATGTTTGAATGCCGTTGGTAGCCAACGTTTTCGCCGCCTCCATCGCAAATTCCGGCGACTTATGCCGGGAGTCATAGGCAATGACGACCCCGCGCTGCTTCGCCTCATCGCCAAACGATTGTATGTATCGCGCCAATCCTTCCGACGCTTTTCGCACCGTATAAATGTTCATTCGGTTCGTCCCCGGGCCAATCTCGCCGCGCATGCCGCCGGTGCCGAATTCGAGATTTTTATAAAAGCAATCCTCCAGCCATCGTTCATCATCGCGGCGTTGTTCCAACAACCGCTTCAATTCCGGCTCCAGTTGCGGCTCACGCAGCCATTGTTCGTATTTTTGTCTCCACTCCATCGCTGTTCCCCCTTGATTTTCATTTTCCCTGTTTATGTATTCGCTCCCATCATACAATATACCTGCGAAAAGAAAAAGGATGCCCAGAAAAATAAGGCATCCTTTTTCTTCCTTTACGCTTGCGGCTGCGAAGGCTCAGAAATGTTTGTCAACGCTTGTTCAGCCGCTTCGTTTGATGCGCTGTTCGTCGCAATATCGCCTAGCGCAACAATGCCTTGAAGCTGGTTGTTTTCCACGATCGGCAAACGGCGAACTTGATGTTGGGCCATGACATTCGCGGCTTCCTGTACGCTCATATTCGGCGTACCGGTGACGACTTGGTTCGTCATGACCTCCGCTACTTTGACGGTCGACGGGTCTTTTCCTTGGGACGAAACACGCAACGTAATATCGCGGTCAGTAATCATCCCTTTGACTTGCCCGTTTTCCACAACCGGAAGCGCGCCAATATTTTTTTGGCTCATGATTTGCGCTGCTTCTTGCACCGTTTGGTTCGGCGAAATCGTTGCGACGTTTTTCGTCATAATGTCCTGCACTTTGTTTCCGCTGTTGTTCGTCAATGTGATCCTCCCCTTTCACCGATTAGTATGGCTCGTTTGTCGAGCGATATAGATAGAAAATGTTGTTTTCTTTCCTTCCCTTTGCCGGTTATGAATGGACGTGCCGTTTTCCATCCCTTATAATGGAGCTGAACAGTGTAAGATCGGGCAACGGTGTCTGCAACGGAAGAAGGGGAGAAGAATGGAGCAAGAAAAACGCGCGGAACACTTGCTTTTGGCCGCATGGGCGACCGCGCTCATCGCCACCCTCGGAAGCCTTTATTTTTCCGAGGTGCTTGGGTACATTCCGTGCGACCTGTGCTGGTTTCAACGCATTTTTATGTATCCGCAAGTCATCATTTTAGGAATCGCCATCGTGCGCAAAGACGCTGCGGCAGCTCGTTACAGCTTCACACTGTCATTGATTGGCGGGGGCATTTCCCTGTATCATTATGGACTGCAAAAAATTCCACTGTTTCAAGAATACGCCATCAGCTGCGGCCGCATTCCGTGCACAGGGCAATATATAAACTGGCTTGGATTTATCACCATTCCATTTTTGGCGTTCACTGCCTTTATGATCATTATTTTGTTAAGTTGGACCGTCATGCGCCAGCAAAGAAAGGGGAGCGAACGTTGAAAAAACTGCTCGCATTTGGCGGCATCATCATCGCGCTATTTGCCGCCATCGCTTTTGTTACCTCGTATGAACAAAACGAAGCAGCCAAAGGAAACCCTTACCATAAAAACGAGCTGCATCCGGCCACCATCGCACAACTTGACGACCCGAACTACCGCAACATTATTTTGCCCGCGGAGTTGAAACAGCAGCTGGCTGACGGCAAGACGCTGACCGTTTACTTTTACAGCCCGACATGCCCTCACTGCCAGCGGACAACGCCGATCGTCGTGCCGCTCGCAAAGGAGCTCGGCACCGATTTAAAGCTGTTCAACTTGCTTGAATTCGAAGACGGGTGGGATGCGTACCATATTGAAGCCACCCCGACGATCGTCCATTACGAAAATGGCAAAGAAATCAAACGCATCGAAGGGTATCACGACGAACAAACGTTCCGAAACTGGTTTTCCTCATTGCACAGTGAAAAGTAAACAAGGAGCTAAGCATAGCTTAGCTCCTTGTTTTACATCACCCATTGGCTCACCGCAGGCGCATACACGCTGCACGGCCAAAGCCGCCTGCAAGTGAACTGCTTAGCATGAAAAGGAAAGGCAATGCCATGGCGGGCCAAAATCTTTTGATTGCGAACAAACAGCCATTCATACTGTTCCAAATCCCCATGCTCTCCGATATGTTCGATGACGGTAATGAGCGATTGCAACGCCGAAATGATTTGGAAAGCCTCTTTCATTGTCCCATTATATGTAACATGTTCGTGGTCCAGCGAAAGAATGCCCCATTCCTCAAATTGACGGATTTGTTCATCATCGAAGTAATGCGGAAACACATCGGTATAAAAGTAGTTGAGCAAATACTGCATGTAATGCTCTTGTTCCGGAGTCGCCGCATACATCATTTTCAACGTCCATACCACCTTTTCTCGCCGCAATGCTTGCGTTCTCCATCACTGAGACGATACTATGAGTGTACCATATCTCGCGCAAGGATAGAGGTAGAAAGTGTTTCCACAGCTAACAAGCAATTGGGAGTGTGACAACCTTTGTGGACAAGAAAAGGCGATTGGCTGGAATGCACCATCCCTAGCTGGTGGAGCGGTTTGACAATTGAACAGCTCCTAAAAGACGTATGGGCCGCCTCGAAAAAGCTCGCCCACCGCTGGCGGATGGAACACGGCGTCAAACTAAACGGCCAGGCGGTTCCCTGGCAGACGGTGCTCAACGAACGCGACCGGCTTCAGCTTTACGCATATGAGCCGGAGCCGTCGTTCATCGTTCCCGAATATCGGGAGCTTTCGATTTTATGGGAGGACGACCATCTGCTCGTCTTGAACAAAGAAGCCGGCATCGACATTCATCCGTCCGAACCGGGGCAAACCGGCACGCTGGCCAATGCGGTCGCGTTTTATTTGCAGTCGCAGGCGATTTTGACAAAAGTGCGCCACATTCACCGACTTGACCGCGACACGTCGGGAGCGATTTTATTTGCCAAACACCCGCTCGCCGGTGCGACGCTCGATCGGATGCTCGCCCACCGTGCCATCAAGCGGACGTACGTCGCCCTTGTTCACGGTCGTTTGTCCCCGAAATCAGGAACCATTTCCGCGCCAATCGGCCGCGACCGCCACCATCCAACGCGCCGGCGCGTCTCGAAAACGGGGGCAAAAGCTGTGACACACTATCGCGTCATCAAAACATTCCCGTCAACATCGCTTGTCGAGCTTTCTCTCGAGACCGGACGGACGCACCAAATCCGCGTCCATTTGGCCCATCTCGGCCATCCGCTCGTCGGCGATGTGCTTTATGGCGGCAAACCAGTGTTTCATCGCCATGCGCTTCATGCCGCTAAGCTAACGTTCCGCCATCCGTTTACAAACGAAGAGGTCATTTGTCTCGCGCCAACAAGCGATTTTCCCACCGACCTTTCGCGCATTTACAATTGATCTACTCCGCCGTCCTTCGATGGAGGAGGGGATTTCTCGGCCGAAACGAGAAAAGGCAGACGCCCCCGTCTGCCTTACAAACGCAACTCCTCCTCTTCGGCGCCTGCCGCCTCCTCCTCTTTGCTCGGCTCTTTTTTTGCCACTTCCAGCGATTTCACATGATGGCCATCCATTTCCTTCACCGTAAACAAGTAGCCATCGATTTCTACACTCTCGCCTGGTTTGATATCATAATGCTTCGTTAAAATCCAGCCGCCGATCGTATCGACGTCATCATCGTCAATGTCCAGCCCAAGCAAGTCATTCACTTCGCTGATCAACACTTTGCCATCCAAGATAAATCGATCGTCCATTTTTTGAATCAGCGGCGTTTCATCAATATCAAACTCATCTTGGATTTCGCCAACGATCTCTTCCAAAATGTCCTCGACTGTAACCAGTCCAGACGTGCCGCCGTATTCATCGACCAAAATCGCCATATGGATGCGTTCTTTTTGCATTTTGACCAACAAATCGTGAATGGCGATCGATTCAATCACTTGAATGATCGGGCGGATATAGTCTTTCATCTGCTTTTCGTTGGACGGATTGGCAATAAAGTCCGTAAACACCTCTTTGACATTGATGAGTCCAAGCACATGGTCTTTATCGCCGTCAATGACCGGATAGCGCGTATACTTTTCTTCGCGAATGATGTCCAAGTTTTCCTTGACGCTTTTGTTAATATCGAGCGCCACAATTTCTTTGCGCGGCACCATAATTTCTTTTGCGATGCGGTCGTCAAAACGAAAAATGTTATTGACATAGCGGTACTCTGACTGATTGATCTCCCCGCTTTTGTAGCTTTCCGATAAAATGAGGCGCAACTCCTCCTCAGAGTGGGCGATTTCATGCTCCGCCACCGGCCTGAGGCCAAACAGGCGCGTCACGAGCCGCGCAGAGTTGTTGAGCGTCCAAATGAACGGATACATGATTTTGTAAAACCAGATGAGCGGCTGAGCCGTAAACAGCGTAATCGCTTCCGCCTTATGAATGGCAAACGTCTTCGGCGCTAATTCACCGACGACGACATGCAAAAAGGTGATGAGCGAAAACGAAATGATAAACGCTAAAAAATGGGAGACGGATTCCGATAAATGGAGGCGTTCAAACAGCGGCAGCAACATCCGCGCCACCGTCGGCTCCCCAAGCCAGCCAAGGCCAAGCGAGGTGAGCGTAATGCCCAGCTGGTTCGCCGATAAATAGCCGTCCAAATTCGAAATCACTTTTTTCGCCGCGACCGCCCGTCGATTCCCTTCATTGACAAGCTGATCGATGCGCGAACTACGCACCTTGACGATCGCAAATTCCGAAGCGACGAAAAAGGCGGTGCAAGCGATGAGAAACGCCACCAACAGCAAACTGGCTATATCCAATTCGTCTCCGAGCGCGGATGAAGCGCCCAGGTTACACCTCCTGCACACAAAAGTTTCCATTGCAGCTGATAGGCGATGATGCCGCTGGGCCGCCTTAGGCGGCCCAATATGTTACGATTCCTCATTATTGTTCCCTTGGGTGAAAATGAGCACATATTTCAGCAGTTCAAACACGGCGATCAACGTTGCCGCGACGTACGTCAGCGCCGCCGCGCCAAGCACTTTGTTCACGCCGCGCGCTTCATTTGGGGCGATCAACCCTTCGGCCAGCATAAACCGCTTCGCCCGTGCGCTCGCGTTAAACTCCACCGGCAAGGTAATGATTTGGAAGGCCACCGCCAGCGAGAAAAACAAAATGCCGAGTCCAATCAGCGAAAATTGATGGAGCACAAATCCAACGAGCAACAACAACGGCGCAACGCCCGAAGCGAAGTTCACAATCGGAAACATCCGGTGGCGAAGGACGAGCGCAGCGTAGCCTTGCTGGTGTTGAACGGCATGGCCAACCTCGTGGGCGGCAACGGAAATGGAAGCGATCGAACGCCCATAAAAGACCGGCTCCGACAAACGGACCGTGCGGGAAATCGGATCATAATGGTCGGACAATCTCCCCGGCACGACCTCCACCGGCACATGATGCAACCCGTGACGGTCTAAAATCATGCGCGCCACTTCCGCCCCCGTCAACCCCGATGAGGCTGGAACTTCAGACCAGGCATTGAAATTGCTTGATACCTTCCATTGCGCCCAAAGCGATATCAGGAAGGCGATAAAAATGAAAATATCCATCGGATGGAATAGCATCGCAGCACCCTCCGTTTTTTCAATGTTCATCAAATGTGTATACTATTATTTATTGTACTTGCTCACCTTTTCATACGTCAAACAGCCCGCTCCGGTTTCAAAAAAAAACAGCGCCTGCATCGAGGCGCTATTTGGCTGATGGGGACATCAAAAATTGAAATTGTCTGGGTCAGGACCGACCCGTTTGTTCAAGTTCAACGCGTCGATCTGTTTCATTTCTTCATCGGTCAGCGAGAAATCAAAAATATCAGCGTTTTCCTTGATCCGCGCCGGCGTCACCGACTTCGGGATCGTCACAACGCCGTGTTGCAAATCCCAGCGCAACACCACCTGCGCCGGCGTTTTCCCGTACTTGCGCCCAATGTCAACGATCGTCGGTTCGCTTAAAATTTCCCCGCGCATGAGCGGCGACCATGCTTCAAGCTGGATGCCGTTTTCCCGGCAAAACGTAAGCAGCTCTTTTTGCGTCAGGCGCGGGTGATACTCGACTTGGTTGACCATCGGCTTGATTTCACACTCCGCCAGTACATCTTGCAAATGGTGGATATGGAAATTGCTGACGCCGATCGCGCGCACATAGCCATCTTTATACAACTTTTCCAGCGCCTTGTACGTCTCTTTATACTTCCCTTTCACCGGCCAGTGGACCAAATACAAGTCGACATAATCGAACCCGAGTTTTTTCAAACTTTTGTCAAACGCCTTCAGCGTCGTCTCATACCCTTGGTCGGTGTTCCACACTTTCGTCGTCACAAACACTTGCTCACGTGGAATGCCGGATTCGCGGATCGCTCGACCGACACCTTCTTCGTTTTCATAAAAAGCGGCTGTATCGACATGGCGGTAGCCGATCTCGAGCGCGGTGCGCACCGCGCTTCTTACTTCCTCCCCTTCTTTGACTTTATAAACGCCAAGGCCGACCCAAGGCATTTTCACCCCGTTATGCAAAGTGGCGCAATCTTGCAGGCCGTTCATATCCTCTCCTCCTCAAGCGTCATTATAGTTTCATTATGGGAAAAGAGGGAAAGAAAATCAAAATATATGCTTGCTCTCCTTTCTCACTTCCCCACGTCCCTCTTGTTCTTTCTTTAGGGGAAAATCAACGCAAAAACGAGGGGAAACGTTCCCCTCGCGCTGTCATTGCATTCCTTCTTTCATCCATTCGGCGATTTGCAGCGTGCGGCGCCTTTCCCGACGCAGTCAGAAACATGCGAACGGAAAAGCTGTCAATGGGACTTGCAGAGCGCTCCTGACTCTTATTTGGCCACGCTCATCGAGGCGCGCTCCACTTCAGCTTCGTTCGGATGAAACTCGTTTTCCATTTTCGAAACAACCACTGTCGCTACAGCATTGCCGATAATATTCGTAATCGCCCGCGCTTCCGACATGAAGCGGTCAACCCCAAGCAACAAGGCGATGCCTTCGACCGGAATCATCGGAAATGCTGCCAACGTTGCAGCCAGCGTAATAAAGCCGGAACCGGTAACCCCTGCTGCCCCTTTCGAAGTGAGCATTAAGACGCCAAGCAACGTCAGCTCTTGCCAAATGGTTAAATCAATGCCGTACGCTTGGGCGATGAAAATAGCTGCCATCGACAAGTAAATCGATGTGCCGTCTAGGTTAAACGAATACCCTGTCGGAACGACAAGACCAACAACCGATTTCGAGCACCCGTATTTTTCCAAACGTTCCATCAGCCGCGGCAGCGCTGATTCAGACGAAGACGTGCCAAGAACGAGCAACAATTCCTCTTTGATGTAGGCAAGAAACTTAAAGATGTTAAATCCGTAAAACTTCGCAATCCCGCCGAGCACGACGAAAATAAAGAACGCCATCGTAATGTATACCGAACCCATCAACTTTCCGAGCGACACGAGCGAACCAAGGCCGAACGTGCCGATCGTATACGCCATCGCGCCAAATGCAGCAATCGGCGAAACTTTCATGACCATATTGACGACGCCAAAGAAAATTTCAGCGATTCGCTCAAACAACGAAAGCACCGGTTTGGCTTTCTCCCCTAACCCTGCTGCCGCCAAGCCAAACAGGACGGCGAAGAAGAGTACCGGAAGCAATTCTCCGCTGGCCATCGCTGCGACGACGTTATCCGGGATAATACTGAGCACGAAATCGACAAACCCGTGGCTCGTCTCTTCCGCCTGCTTCGTATATTGCGAAATGTCGCCGCCTTTTACGGCATCGGTGTTAAACCCGACCCCTGGTTTGACTAGGTTGACGACGACAATCCCGATAGCCAACGCAAACGTGGTGACAATTTCAAAATAAATGAGCGCCTTGCCGCCGATGCGGCCGACTTTTTTCAAGTCGCCCATATTGCCGATCCCGATGACGACGGTGAAGAAAATGATCGGGGCGATCACCATTTTAATCAGCTTAATAAATCCGTCTGCCAATACTTTCAACTTCGCGCCAAATTCCGGAAATACAAATCCGACAATGATCCCTAAAATAATGCCGATGATGACTTGCACCGTCAAGTTTTTCAGTTTTCTCCGCATTTCTCCCACTCCTTTCGATATATTGGCAACGCTTTCAACATTATCATAAAGAAAAATCGTTGAAATCAAAATATTATGGTGATAATGGTCGTTTTGGTCTTTTTGGTCTTGACCTTTTTTGGCTCTTCACCACAACATGTTACTTGACAAGCAATACGGTTTCCTGCACAAAGATGTGCCAAAATCACGGATTTGTTGGTTTTCCTTCACAAGCGTAAATAGGGTATGTTCAGAAAAAATCAAGTACAACTTTTGGTGAAGAGCCACTTTTTTGCTGTTCAAAAACAAAAAAGCTTCCGCCCGCGGAAGCCTATTACGATCCTCTCATTTCATTCAAAAGCCCGGAACCAAACTGCCTCGTAAACTCGTCGTACAGCGGGGCAAACTTCTGCTCCCATTTCCGTTTCTCCTCTTCCGACAGCCGGTAAAGGAAGACATCTTCACGCCGCTCGAGCTGCTTGAGCTCCCGTTCGTTTTGCTCTTTCGACTGCTCTAAATTCCAACGCGTCGCTTCAGCCATCGCTTCAGTCATTTTTTGCTGGATGTCTTTCGGCAAATGGTCCCAAAATGACTGATTCATCATGACTGCGTACCCGAGATATCCGTGATTGCTGATCGTAATATACGGTTGAAATTTGTAAAACCCTTTCGAATAAATATTAGAAATCGTATTTTCCTGCCCATCAAACTTATGCTGTTCAAGCTCCTGATAAACGCGGTCAAATGAAACAGCAACCGGTTCACCGCCAAGCAAACGAAACTGCTTTTCAATCACTTCGCTCGGCATAATGCGAAAACGCAAGCCGCGAAAATCGTCAGGGGCGATGAGCGGACGGGTTGTGCTCATCATTTGCTTAAATCCATTGCTCCAAAACGCCAGTCCTTTCATTCCTTTTGCCTCCAGCATCCGAAGCAGCTCGGCGCCCACTTTTCCAGTAAACACGCGGCGCACGTCGTCCTCATCGCGGAACAAAAACGGCAAATCGAGCACTTGCCATTCGGGGACGAGCTCTGTCACCTTTGAAAATGATGGCGCGATCATTTGCACGTCGCCGCGCAACAGCGCATCAAGCTCTTCCCCATCCGAATAAAGCGAGCCGTTCGGGAACACTTCGACTTTGACGCGGCCGTTTGTTTTTTGCTCGACAAGCTCGGCAAACTTTTGCGCCGCCAGCCCTTTTGGCGTATTCTCTGCTACGACATGGCTGAAATAAATAATGATTTGCTTTTCCAATCCTTTTTGCTCGTCGTCATAAACAAGTGGTTCACGTCCCAGTTGACGGCTAGCTGCCCAGCCGATCAGACCGAGGCCAACAAACAAAAGGATTGTCCATGCTCTCCACTTTTTCCCCATTGTTCACACCATTCTTCCATCCTATTGCTAAAATTGCACTCCAACGGAATGCTCCCCGCCGACTCGAATCATTGAAGCAAAAAAGCGGCTGGAGCCCACCGATTCGGTTTGAAAGCAGCAATCGCCACGCCTTACGTATGCACCATCTTCTATGCTGGCGGGCAGAATATTTGTTCCCCACCGCCATTTTACACCTTTCGTTTCTTTCCATTCAAGAAGATTTGGTATAATGAAAAAAACGTTGATTTATTCCTTTCCCGATTCATATGGCATGTCCAACAGCCATCACGACTGCCAAAAAGGAGTTCCGCCATGAACCGGCTGCCGATTCGCTGGAAAATTACGATGTTGATTTTCGCCATCGTCAGCTTTTCCATGTTGCTGAGCGGTGTATTCATCATCAGCGACTTTTTCCATACAAAGGAGCATTCCCGTTAGGAGCTTTTCCGGGGACTTGATCAAAAAAAGCCCTCTTGGTATGTGATATTATCCCTCTAGTGTAGACAGTTGGGAAAATGCCCATACTGTCATTAAAAACACTGGAGGGATTTGTTTATGTTCGAGACCAAGCAAACACCGAAAGGGAAGACCACTTATTCCGTGGAGTTTAAATGGAGGGCTGTCCAGATGTACATCGAAGAAGGATGGGGATATAAGCGGATATGCCAAGAGTTAGGGATTCCCTGCACGAAAACGATCAGACTTTGGGTAAAACGTTACCATGAACATGGTCTAAAAGGGCTCGAAGAACGGCGCGGGACATCCAAGTCTCCATTCAAGGGAAGGCCTCGAAAAAAAGAGTGCAGTTTAGAGGAAGAGAATCGAAGACTGAAAGCAGAGAATGATTATTTAAAAAAGTTACGAGAGCTGGCAAGGAGGTGAAACCGAAAGAGCGGTTCTCGATCATTCAGGAGTTATCCAACACCTATCCGATTGCCTGGCTATGCCAACTGGCCGGTGTGTCAAGAAGTGGATACTATCGATGGGTGAACCGGCAGGGAATCGTCACAGAGAAGCAAAAGGAAAATGAACAAATCAAACAAATGATCCTCGAATGCCATCAAAAGGTCAATGGGATCTATGGATACTACCGCGTGAAGGCATGGATCAAACGAAATTATGGGAAGACCGTGAATCATAAGCGAGTGTACCGACTGATGAAAGAGTTGGGGGTTCAGGCCAAAATCCGTCGAAAAAAGCCGAAGTATAAAGCGGGAAAGGAGAATATCGTAGCGTCGAACGTGTTAAACCGTGATTTTGCGGCCACTGCAGCCAACCAAAAATGGGTGACGGATATTACCTATGTGCCATTTCAAGGAACCTATTTGTATCTGTCTGCTATTAAAGATTTGTACAACAATGAAATCATTGCGTATCGCATCAGTCGTTCGAATGACTTAAAATTGGTGATCGAAACGGTCAAGGATGCCATCAAAAAACGGGATGCGCGAGGAGTCCTTCTCCATAGCGATCAAGGCTCCCAGTACACATCCCGCCAGTACCATCAACTGCTGAAGGCTCATCATATCATTCCTAGTATGTCCAGAAGAGGAAACTGTTTAGACAATGCCTGCATGGAAAATTTTTTCGGGCATTTGAAATCGGAAATGGTGGACCTTCCCACCTTTGAAACGGAAGAGGAAATGATCGAGGCGATCGATCAGTACATGTATTTTTATAATTATGAACGGTGCCAGAAAAAACTAGACTACCTCAGCCCAGTGGAATACCGAATTGTCCAAGCAGCCTAGCAGACGAACGGCTGAGAATGTCTCCTTCTTCAGCTTGCCAACGATGAAGTGGAATGAAGGAGACGTTGTCAAGTGCTTTCCTTGACAACGTTTCCTCATTCCACTATCCTAACAAGCAGCTGAAGAAGGTGGGTATTTTTCACACTGTCTACTTGACAGGGATATGTTCA
>NZ_JHUS01000013.1:0-15261 GCF_000691465.1 Geobacillus sp. CAMR5420 | reverse complement strand
CATTTCTAGAGGGAGGAGGAACTCAGCCAGCGTGCCTTATTGACCGCGCGCACCGTCTCCGAGCTGCCCGAAGTCAGGCGCCATATTGTCGGAAACAAACAAAGCCGGGCGCTGATCAATCCGGTCGTCGAGCGGGTGCGCGTCATTCACAGCGCCGACTATATCGTCGTTCTCGATATGAACAAAGTGCGCCTCTCCCATCCGCTTCCGGCAATGATCGGCACGATCTCCCGCGGTGCTGATGAGGGGCCGGCATTTGCCGAACATACGTACACTTCCAAAGCCCGCGGGGAAATCGGGACAGTGATTCGCGCCTTCGTTCCCATTATGAACAGCGATCACGAACAAATTGGCGTCGTCATCGCCGCCTACCGGTTGCCGACGTTTTTTGAAGCCATTGATTCTTTGAAAGAAGAAGCTGCCGTAGCGGTCGTTTTGTCGCTCGTTGTCGGTGGAATTGGCGCATGGCTGCTCGCCTCCCATATCAAGCGGCAAATGTTTGAGCTGGAACCGCATGAGATCGCCAAGCTGCTGATCGAACGGACGGAAGCGTTTAACGCTATGCATGAAGGCGTCATCGCCATTGACAGCGATGAAAAAATTACCATCTTCAACGACCGGGCAAAACAAATGCTCGGCGTCAAAGGGGATGTCATCGGCCGATCGATCCGTTCCATCATTCCGGACACACACCTTCCGGAAATCTTGGAAGTAAACAAGCCGATTTACAATAAGGAGTTGCAGATCGGCAATTTAACGATTTGGAGCAACCGCATCCCGATCAAGGTCAACGGGAAAACAGTCGGCGCCATTGCCATTTTCCAAGACCGGACGGAAGTGAAGAGACTCGCCGAAGAACTGACGGGCGTCAAGGCGTTTGTCCACGCCTTGCGCGTGCAAAATCATGAATACATGAATAAGCTTCATACGATCGCCGGCCTCATCCAGCTCGGCCATATCGAAAAGGCGCTCGAGTACGTCTTCCAAGTCACGGAGGAACAAGCAGAACTGACACAGTTTTTAAGCCGCAACATTAAGGACGAAAGCATTTCTGGATTGCTCTTAAGCAAAATCCGCCGCGGCAAGGAGCTCGGCATCCGCGTGACCATCGACCGGCACAGCCGGCTGCACCGCTTTCCGCCGCATCTCGATCACCATGATTTTGTTGTTCTCCTTGGCAATTTAATTGAAAACGCCTTCGACGCGTTCCGTGATGTAACCGACCGGGAAAAAGAAATTTACATCAGCATCGAACAAAATGAAGACATTTGTTCCCTCTCGGTCGAAGACAACGGCCAAGGCATTGCCCGTGAGCATATCAACCGCATTTTTGATGAAGGCTTTTCAACGAAAGGAGAGAACGGTCGAGGCATCGGCTTGTATTTGGTGAAGCAAATTGTGGAAAAGGGAAACGGGCGCATCGATGTGCAGTCGGAAAAGGGGAAAGGAACGGTGTTTACGGTGACCTTTGACATGTGAGGTCCATTTAGGCAACGGCGGCCGCGAAAGACACCCCTGTCGAGACGAAGGAGGAAAAGGCTATGTATCGCGTGTTGTTGATCGAGGATGACCCGATGGTGCAAGAAGTGAATCGGCAAATGATTGAACAAGTCGACGGCTTCACCGTCATCGGCCTCGCTGGAAACGGTGAAGAAGGACTCCGCCTCATCGACGAGCTGCACCCGGATTTAGCAATGATCGATATTTACATGCCGCAGCTGGACGGCCTTGAAACATTAAAACAAATCCGCGCCCGCGGCCATGAAGTCGATATCATCGCCATTACCGCGGCGAGCGACATTGAAACGGTGCGCCGCGTCCTGCAAAACGGCGCCTTCGATTACATTGTGAAACCGTTCAAATTTGAACGGCTCAAACAGGCGTTGGAAAATTATCGGACGTTCCGCCGGTCGCTTGCGGAAAAGGAATCGCTCACCCAGGTGGAACTCGATGCCCTAAGGCGGGCGGCTGAACAACCGGCCGGACCGTCCTCCGAGCTTCCGAAAGGACTGAATGAGGTCACATTGGAAAAAGTGATCGCCTATTTGCGCGGGCACCGCTTCCCTGTTTCCGCCGAGGAAGTGGCCGAAGGAGTCGGCATCGCCCGCGTCACCGCCCGCCGCTATTTGGAGTACCTTGAGAAAACAGGAAAAGTCGTGCTCGATGTGCAATACGGCGGCGTCGGACGACCAGTGAATCGGTACCATCTGAAAGCAACATAACACGACGCCGTTTCACTTGGCTTTAAGCTGGTTGTCAGAGACGGAAAGCCAGGCCTTATTATGCCGTATCCCGCACCAGCAACCGGGCAGGCAGCTCTTCCTGTTTTCGCGCCACACGGCCTGTCTCCAGCCAATGGTGAAGAAGGCGGAACGCTCTTTCCCCGAGCGTAAAATGGGGGAGTGCCACGGTTGTAATGCCCAGCATTTCGGCCAATGGATCATTATCAAAACCAATAACGGCAAGCTCATCTGGAATGCGCACCCCGATTCGGCGCGCATGGAGCACGATTCCGGCCGCCACTTGGTCACTCGTCACAAGCAACGCGCTCGGCCTCTCCTCCATCGCGATCCATTGCTCCATAACCCGCTTTCCATCTTCAAGAAATAGACAACCATCGAAAACCCACTGCCGACGAGGAAGGACGCCGACTTCACGCAACACATCCTGGTACGCCCCTGCCCTCGCTTGGCTGTTCGGCCCGGTCATTCTTCCGATGCAATAACCGATGCGCCGGTGCCCCTTTTTGATCAAGTAGCGAAGCGCTTGGACAAACGCTTGGTAGTGATCGATATAGACAGTGAAAAAATCATACCTTTCCACCTGCTCACATAAAACAATGGGACCGTCTTCCTGATAAGCCGCAAACGCTTCCCAGTCCACTTCATGGGAACATACGATCAACCCATCCATTTGCTTCATCCGCAGCCGTTCCAACGCCTCAAGCTCCCTTTCCACCTCATAGTTTGTCTGAAACAAAAGCAACTGGTAACCATAACGAAGCGCCTCTTTGGAAATCCCTTCGATTACAGCGGAAAAATAAGGATGGTGAATGTACGGAAGCATGACCCCGACAATCGCTGTTCTTCCCTTCGCCAAGTGAACGGCTTGAATATTTTTCACATATTGAAGCTTCTGGGCTGCTTCCCAAACTGCCTTCCGCTTTTCCTCGCTCACATACGGATATCCGTTCAATACCCTCGATACAGTGGCCACCGACACACCCGCTTCTTTCGCCAAATCACGGATGTTCGCCACGTTCCCACTTCCCTCCATAAAAGCTCTTGACTTGAAACGCGTTTCATACATTACATTCATCCTGCCATCTAGTTCTAGTATACACGAGGAGGTGACCGCATGCTTTGCGGATTGGCTTCACTCATTCTGCTCGTCGCCGCTGTTTGGGGCGGGGCGCATATCGCCTTGCACGCGAAACAAACAAAAAAATAGGGAAACGAGTCTGTTTGTTTCCACCGTTTCAATTGGTATAATGGGGGGGTATAGGAACGTAGGGAGGAATGAACATGATTCGATACTGGAAACTGTTGTTCTCTCTCGCTGTCGCCTCCGTCTTGCTGGTTGGCTGTGGAACGAAAGAGCACGAGACGACACAGGCGGCAAAGGAAGAGCAGACAGCCGACGATCAAAAACCATCGTCTGATGCGCCGTCATCCAAGAACCCTTCTCCTTCGAAGGAAGCAAAAGAGCAAACATCAACGAAAAAGAACGAAGAAGAGCAACGAGCGGCAGGAGGAGGACAACCCGCTGCTTCACAACCGACCATTTCATTGTCCTACCAAGATGGAAACCAAACCATCACGAAAACTGCAACACTGCAAACGAGCGACAATCAACATTTTTCCCTCTATGTTTTGGAAGGATGGACCCTTGACGCCGAAGAACCGGGCGCCGATGTCTTGCTTCATGGCGAAGCCTTTGCCCGCATCCGCTTGCTTTCGGAGGGGGAAACAAACTACGAGCAGCTGGCGAAAGAACATGCCCAAGCGGTTGACGCCAACGCCGCCCGCCAACAAACGAACGGATTGCCTAAGCCGTTCGCTGATGCCGTTTGGTACACTGCCCAAGCGGACGGTGTCACCGTTCATGTCATCGCCAGCGCCCAACCAACGCCGATGCTATTGACCGTGCACGCTCCAAGCAACGAAGACGTGCTTGGCGCCGTACTCGCCATGGCGGCGACGCTGCAAAAGCAATAACTTATTTTAGGGAGGGCCTCGCCCTCCCGCCTTTCCAAAAAGAAAAACCCTCTTTTCGCCATATGAAGAGGGTCAAACGAGCTGCTTGCTTTCTTCTTTGCGGAAAAATGTTCTCATCGCATGGAACACATCCGATTTTTGCTTCAAAATATAATAGCGGAATTTTTCGTCTTTAATATTGCGATACGCCGACATGAGCGTGGAATGGCGGTTGTACTGGTTGACTTCCCCATACCCAAACATGTTCGATACTTTCATCAGCTCCTGAACAAGCTTCACGCAGCGGGCATTGTCCGATGTCAGGTTGTCGCCGTCCGAGAAGTGGAACGGATAAATGTTGTAGCGCGACGGTGGATATTTTGTCTCAATGAGTTCAAGCGCCTTGCGGTAGGCTGATGAGCAAATCGTTCCACCGCTTTCCCCTTTCGTGAAAAACTCCTCCTCACTGACGACTTTTGCTTCCGTATGATGGGCGATAAAGGCGATGTCCACCGTTTCGTATTTCGTGCGCAAAAAGCGGGTCATCCAGAAGAAAAAGCTGCGTGCCATATATTTTTCCCACATGCCCATCGATCCGCTTGTGTCCATCATCGCCAAGACGACCGCCTTCGATTCTGGTTTGACGACTTCGTTCCACGTTTTAAACTTCAAATCTTCACGGTAAATCGGATAAAAGCCTGGTTTGCCGTTCATGGCATTGCGCTTGAAGGCAGCGAGCATCGTCCGCTTCTTATCGATATTCCCCATCAGCCCGGTGCGGCGGATGTCGTTAAATTCGATATGTTGGGTTACATTTTGATCCAGCTCTTTTCGTTGCAAGTTGGGCAGCTCCAATTGGCTAAAGAACGCTTCCTCAATCTCCATCAGCGACACTTCAGCTTCGTAATAATCTTGGCCCGGCAAATCGCCAGCACCTTGGCCTTTTCCTGGCCCCTGCCCCTCCCCGCTTCCGTCTCGGGCCACCACATCACCGACTTGGCTGTCTCCATTTCCTTGGCCGACGTGTTTGTTTTTCTCATAATTGTAGCGGATTTTGTATTCATCGAGCGAGCGGATCGGAATTTTAATCACATCGCGCCCGTTGGACATGATAATGCTTTCTTCCGTAATTAAGTCGGGCAAATTGTTTTTGATCGCTTCCTTCACTTTTTCTTGATGGCGCTTTTGATCATCATATCCTTTGCGGTGGAGGGACCAGTCTTCCTTCGATACAACAAAATTCCCCTTCATGTTTTCCCCTCCTTTGAAAAAATCATTTTCACACTTTTCGCTTTCCCGCATATACTTATGTTGGCGTCATCAAAACGGGCCATCACTATGCCAAGTTGGTTTATTTTATCGTATGCAAAAATTCAAAATAATTGACCAATGAATGAGGAAAATAGAAAAGTAGACAAGCCCGATTATCAGCTTCGCGCCCTCTTGTTCTCTTCCTTTTAGCGAAGCTCGCTGCGTCGTCTTTGCTCGACCCTCCCTGTGCAACTCGGTCAGACAGAGGAGGAGGATAAAAAAAGCATGCCTCAGCGCTTGAGGCATGCCTAGCGGTTCAACAAGCTGCCGACATAGCGGAGCAATTCGTTGGCTGACGTGGAGTTGTACCCGTATTCATCAATGAGGCGGGCGACGACTTCGTTAATTTTTTTCAACTGCTGCTCATCCGGTGTTTTCGTCGACGTTGTAATTTTCACAATATCTTTTAGATCAGCGAACAGTTTTTTCTGGATTGCCTCGCGCAGCCGTTCATGCGAGTTGTAATCAAATCGCTGCCCTTTGCGCGCATAGGCGGAAATGCGGATTAAAATTTCTTCACGAAACGCTTTTTTCGCATTTTCGGAAATGCCGATTTGTTCCTCGATCGAGCGCATCAGCTTTTCATCCGGATTCATTTCCTCGCCAGTGAGCGGATCGCGCAGTTTCGTCTTGTTGCAGTACGCCTCGACGTTGTCCAAATAGTTATCCATCAACGTTTTCGCCGACTCTTCATACGAATAGACGAACGCCTTTTGCACTTCTTGTTTGGCGATTTCGTCATATTCTTTACGCACAAGCGAAATGAAGTTCAAGTACCGCTCGCGGTCTTCCTTCGTGATCGACGGATGCTGATCCAACCCTTCTTTCAACGAACGAAGCACGTCAAGCGCATTGATCGACGGCACTCCTTTGCGAATGATGCAGGCAGAAATGCGGTTGATGACATAGCGTGGGTCGATGCCGCTCATCCCCTCGTCCGGATGCTCCTTTTTCAGCTCCTCCACATCGACCTCGCTGAATCCTTCGATCATTTCGCCATCATACAAGCGCATTTTCTTCAATAAATCCACATCCGGCCGCTTCGATTCTTTCAACCGCGTCAAAATCGTAAACATGGCCGCAATCCGCAACGTATGTGGAGCGATATGCACGTCGGCGACATCGCTTTCGCGGATCATTTTTTCGTAAATGCGCTCTTCTTCCGAGACGCGCAAGTTGTATGGAATCGGCATGACGATGATGCGCGAATGGAGCGCCTCGTTCTTTTTGTTGGCGATGAACGACCGATATTCCGTTTCGTTCGTATGAGCGATAATCAATTCGTCGGCGCTGATTAAAGCAAACCGCCCAGCCTTGAAATTGCCTTCTTGCGTCAGCGACAGCAAATGCCAAAGAAATTTTTCATCGCACTTTAACATCTCTTGAAATTCCATAATCCCGCGGTTGGCTTTGTTCAGCTCGCCGTCAAACCGGTACGCGCGCGGGTCGGACTCGGAGCCGTATTCCGCGATCGTTGAAAAATCGATGCTTCCCGTTAAATCGGCGATGTCTTGCGATTTTGGATCAGACGGACTGAACGTCCCGATGCCGACGCGGCGGTTTTCCGAGAAGAAAATGCGCTCCACTAGCACGTCTTCAATGCGTCCGCCGTACTCTTTCTCAAGCCGCATCATATTGAGCGGCGACAGCTCGCCTTCGATGCGAATGCCGTATTCGCGGTAAAAATCGTCGCGCAAATGGTGAGGAATGAGGTGAAGCGGATCTTCATGCATCGGGCACCCTTTAATCGCATAAACGGCTCCGCGCTCCGTTTTGGAGTACTCCTCAAGCCCGCGCTTCAGGAGCGTTACCAACGTCGACTTCCCGCCGCCAACTGGCCCCATCAGCAGCAAAATCCGTTTCCGCACATCAAGCCGCTTCGCCGCCGGGTGGAAATATTCCTCAACGAGCCGCTCAAGCGCCTCCTCAAGCCCGAACAGGTGCTGGCTGAAAAACTTATATCGTTTCCGCCCATTCACCTCTTCGACCCCAGCATCTTTGATCATATTATAAACACGCGAATGAGCCGACTGGGCCACCCACGGCTTTTCTTTTAAAATCTTTAAATACTCAGCAAACGTTCCTTCCCATTTCAACTTTTCTTCTTCTTCCCGATACCGGGCGATTTTTTGCAAAATATCCATAAAGGACCTCCTCACCCTTGGATGTCTAACAGCAAGATTATTACAATTTATGCGAGGATGTCCCGTATCATTCGCCGCAAAAAAAATTTTGTCTCCTAACAACCAACTGCGGTCATTCACATGCTTGGCCATATTCGCTATAATAAAAGGGGAAACGCCTGCCACTTTCATTATGAAGGAGGAACAAACGATGCGCACTTTGCTTGTGCTAGGGGTTATCATTGCGTTTTTGACGGCCATTTTCACCGCTGGCTATGAAGACAAACCAGGCGTCAGACAATAAGACCAAAAAAACGACCTCCAGAGCGAAGGTCGTTTTTTTGTTTATGACAACCCATAAAACCGTTGTTGGCGCAACGCTTCGTACACTAAAATGGCCGCCGTGTTCGACAAGTTTAACGAGCGCACTTTGTCATTCATCGGGATGCGAAGGCAACGGTCCATATTGGCCTCAAGCAGCTCCTTCGGCAGTCCGGTCGTTTCACGGCCGAACACAAAGAAAATATGTTTTTCTGTATCGCTGAAATCAAACGAATCATAATACCGGCGCCCGAATTTCGTAATGAAATAAAACTCCCCTTCCGGAAAGCGGGCGAATAGTTCGTCAAGCGAGTCATAATACGAAATATTGACATACGGCCAATAATCAAGCCCGGCGCGCTTTAACATTTTATCATCCGTAGAAAAACCGAGCGGGCGGATCAAATGGAGCGACGTATCGGTTGCTGCGCACGTACGAGCGATGTTTCCAGTATTGGCTGGAATTTCTGGCTGGTATAGCACTACATGAAGCGGCATTTCCTTCACCTCAGCAACGTTTATTTGCGATCGATGATGTGAAAAAACTTATAGCGAATGTTCGGCGTATAGGCGCTTGAATCTTCATACGACCAATAGCGCATTCGGCTGTTTGTCGTATGGGCGTTCACAAGCGGCATCCCGTTCTGATCTTTCGCCACCACAATCGTTGAGTGGTCGAAGCGTCCGTCCCCTTGAAAATCATAACAGATGACATCACCTGCCATCAATTGCTCCGGCTCCGCCACTTCCACCGCCTGCAAGCCGATGCGCGACCCGCTCAAATACCAACGAAAAGCATGGGCCACAGCCCAGCTGTAACTCCAACTTCCGTGTTGACACCACCATCCCCTCGCCCGGTTCGGATAGCCCGTCATCGGCGCCCCGCCTGCATACAAGCATTGAGAGACAAAATTCGTGCAATCCACCGGAAACGACGGAAACACCGGGTTATGCCGATTCCACCACGTTTCCGCATACCGCACCGCCCGGGCGCGGTCATACTGGTAAGAAAGACGCTCCCCCGTCCATTGCTCTCGTTCGACGCGCGGCGCCTCCATATCCCCCCCCAACCGGTTGATCGGTTCATCAGTTACAAGCTCACCGCGAACAAAACAGGCGCATCGCTCCTCAACCTGTTCTTCTATATATAGTGAACCCCTTTGCTTAATTAAAAATTGATGGTGGGCAATATACATAACTTTCGCTTCCCGCTCGATGGTCTGCCTGCCGACAATTTGTCCCCGGATCGTGCAACGGACGATCTCCGCACCGCGCTTTTGGCAAAGCCGTTGCTTTCTTGCCGCCTCTTCGCTTCGGATATTGCTTTCCGACACAAACGAGCGGGCTCGCTCATCCAACCACGCGCGCAACTGTTTTTTCATGCTGCTTTCCACCACTTTCGTTTTTGTTACTACCTTATGTGGGGAAGCTGCGTTTTTTTCCCTATTCCTTTGCCTCAGCCAACAGTTTCAGTCCTTTTTCAATCTCAGCGATCACATCGGCATCCGCCTCCGTTTGCCGCGCGGCCTCCAAGTAAGGCTTAGCGCTTGGATCCCCGATTTTCCCGAGCGCCCACGCCGCCGTCCCGCGGATGACGGGACGGCTATCCTCTTTCAACAAACGCAGTAAGTGCGGCACCGCGGTTTGGTCTTTGTAATGGGCGAGCGCCAGAATGGCATTGCGCTGAATCGGCTTTTTCCCACGCCATGAACCCGCCATGGCCCCAAATGTTTCTTTAAATTCACGGTTGCTCATCTGAAGCAGCGGGATGAGCTTCGGCTTTACCGCTTCCGGATCCGGCTCGAATTCTGGATGCAAATGAAAGTCTTTCCCCTTATTTTCCGGGCAGACTTGCTGGCATGTATCGCAGCCGTACAGCCGGTTCCCGATTTTCTCCCGAAACTCGTCGGCTAAAAAGCCTTTCGTTTGCGTTAAAAAGGAAAGGCACCGCTGTGCGTTCAGTTGCCCCCCTTGCACAAGCGCCCCGGTCGGGCAGGCATCAATGCATTTCGTGCACGTGCCGCATCGGTTTTCAACCGGTTCATCAGGGGGAAATGGAATATTCGTAATCATTTCTCCCAAATACACATACGATCCAAACTCCGGTGTAATAATAGAGCAGTTCTTGCCGCTCCAACCGATCCCTGCTCGTTCCGCCACCGCCCGATCAGCGAGCTCTCCGGTATCCACCATCGAGCGAACGCGGGCATGGGGCACTTTGGCCAGCAAAAACTCCTCGAGCTGCTGCAAACGTTCCCGCAACACATCGTGGTAGTCCTTTCCCCATGAAGCGCGGCAAAAAACGCCGCGCCGTTCCGTCTTTGTCCCCCGCGGCGCATTTTTCATTTTAGACGGATAGGCAAGAGCAATGGCAATAATCGATTTTGCTTCCGGAAGAAGCAATGAAGGATTCGTCCGTTTCTCAATATCTGGTTCCTCAAAACCGGACTGATAGCCGAGCTCCTGCTGGCGGCGCAGCCGTTCCTTTAATTCAACAAACGGATCAGCGCTCGCAAATCCGATTTTATCAATGCCGATTGACCGACTGTACTCAATGACTTCCTGCTTTAATGCCATAACATCCATCGTTTTCCCTCCTTTCGTCATATATGGTAAAATGAAATCCGAGGTGATCAAGATGAAATGCGTGATATCAGAACAACTAAAGCAACGCCTTCCTTCTGGTAAATTCGGCGTCATCCGCTATCATCATATCGAGGTCAGCGATTCACCGCAAATGTTAAGGGGGAGGCTTGAGCTGTTTCAAGAATCTCTTTACATCGAGCTGCAGGAAAAGTCGATTGCCGACATCCCTGAGATGGTCGAATGGCGCCGTACTTTCAAACAAATCGGAACGGACCCAAGCCGCTATCGACCGTCAAGTGAAAGCCTGTACCGACGCATCCAGAAAAAAAGCTTCATTCCGCCTATCCATTCAGCGGCGGACATAAACAACTTTTTTTCACTCTATTATAAAATTCCGCTCGGCATCTATGATCTAGACCGCATCAACGGGACAGTGACGCTCACGATCGGCACGGAACAAGATGAATACATCGCGTTAAACGGCCGCACAGTCAACTTTGCCAACAAACTCGTCAGCAAAGATGAACGAGGGCCGTTTGGCAGTCCGATCGTCGATTCGGAGCGGACCGCCGTGACGAGAGAAACGAAAAACGCTTTGCAAATCGTTTACTTTCTCCCATCAACGCCAGAAGAAACCGCCAAGCGCCAGCTTCAAGCCATCCAAACGATGTTTGTGCAAATTCATGGCGGCGAAGCCGACGCCCAATTGTTCATTTGATCTTCTCCCCCCACTTTCCTGCCGTTGGAAACGGGGGACTCCCTCCCTACCTGAACTCTCTCCCTACGCTCACGCGTGGAAGTGAGGGTCTTCTCGGTTTAGGGTGGTAAATAAAAAAACGCAATGCCTCGTTCTTTAACGAAACGAAACACTGCGTTGTCCCCAACAATCATAACGTAATTTTAAAGCTAACGAGAGATATTATAACAGACTTCCACACGCATCGCAAGAAAAAAACGCAAAAATCGACAAAAGAAATTGTACAAAAGGGCACCAGAATCTCTGGTGCCAGCAACCAGTGACCCGTACGGGATTCGAACCCGTGTTACCGCCGTGAAAGGGCGGTGTCTTAACCACTTGACCAACGGGCCATTATGGCGGAGAAGGCGGGATTTGAACCCGCGCGCCGCAAAACTGCGACCTAACGGTTTAGCAAACCGTCCCCTTCAGCCACTTGGGTACTTCTCCAAAGAAATGGCTCCGCAAGTAGGATTCGAACCTACGACCTACCGGTTAACAGCCGGTTGCTCTACCGCTGAGCTATTGCGGAATGATGAATAACTATATGTTATGCACATCTTCCAAATGTGCTCGTTGCCTCTTCCTCTGCCAGCTAATTCAAGGAAGCGAGATGCGTCGAGGCAACTCGCAGCGAATTCGAAGATGTGAAGCTCGTCGCTCCGATTTTGCTGTGGAACGATGGGGCATTGTTCGCCCATTATTATAGCGAATGACCCAAAAATATTCAATGGAAAATAATGGGCCTAAGTGGACTTGAACCACCGACCTCACGCTTATCAGGCGTGCGCTCTGACCAGCTGAGCTATAGGCCCATAAAAAGCGGGTGATGGGAATCGAACCCACGACATCAGCTTGGAAGGCTGAGGTTTTACCACTAAACTACACCCGCATATCATTTAGTTGAACATCCGCCACGCTGCTTCCATGCCCCTTCCTCTACCAGCTGATTCATAGAAGCCAGATGCGTCGGGGCAACTCGAAGCAGATTCGATGATGCAGATGCTCGTGGCTGAGGTTTTACCACTAAACTACACCCGCAAATATAGAATATAATGAAAAGGGCGACTAGTGGGAATCGAACCCACGCATGCCAGAGCCACAATCTGGTGCGTTAACCACTTCGCCATAGTCGCCTCGTTCTGGTGCCGGCTGCAGGACTTGAACCCGCAACCTACTGATTACAAGTCAGTTGCTCTACCAATTGAGCTAAGCCGGCACATTTAAAATTAGCTAGTGATTCATGTTGTCTGCCTGGTTGTGCCTCTTCCTCTCCCAGCTAATTCGAGGAAGTCAAATGCTCGGTGTCCCTTCCTCTGCAAGCTTATTCAAAGAAGTGGGATGCGTCGGGACAACTCGCAGCAGATTCGACGATGCGAATGCTCGTCTCTACCAATTGAGCTAAGCCGGCACGATTTTAAAGTGCATGGCGGAGGAGGAGGGATTCGAACCCCCGCGCGCCTTGCGGCGCCTCTCGGTTTTCAAGACCGACCCCTTCAACCACTTGGGTACTCCTCCAAAAAAGCAACAATAATAATGGTGGACCTTGTAGGACTCGAACCTACGACCGGACGGTTATGAGCCGTCTGCTCTAACCAGCTGAGCTAAAGGTCCGATAATGGTGGCGGTGGAGGGGATCGAACCCCCGACCTCACGGGTATGAACCGTACGCTCTAGCCAGCTGAGCTACACCGCCAAATTTAAGAAGTCAAAAGGTGGAGCCTATCGGGATCGAACCGATGACCTCCTGCTTGCAAAGCAGGCGCTCTCCCAGCTGAGCTAAGGCCCCATGATAAATCGGGAAGACAGGATTTGAACCTGCGACCTCACGGACCCGAACCGTGTGCTCTACCAAGCTGAGCTACTTCCCGATAAAACGCGCTCGAGAGGATTCGAACCCCTAACCTTCTGATCCGTAGTCAGATGCTCTATCCAATTGAGCTACGAGCGCACAAGTGCCGAGGGCCGGACTCGAACCGGCACGGTAGTTACCTACCCCAGGATTTTAAGTCCTGTGCGTCTGCCAATTCCGCCACCCCGGCGGAAGTGGAGCGGAAGACGGGGCTCGAACCCGCGACCCCCACCTTGGCAAGGTGGTGTTCTACCGCTGAACTACTTCCGCAAGACGATGAGCCATGGAGGACTCGAACCTCCGACCCTCTGATTAAAAGTCAGATGCTCTACCTACTGAGCTAATGGCTCATGGGTTCAATAACACTCCGAGACAACGATGTCCCTTCCTCTACCAGCTGATTCAAAGAAGCCGAATGCGTCGGGACAACTCGAAGCAAATCCGAAGATGCTTTGCTCGTTGCTCTACCTACTGAGCTAATGGCTCATGGTTAGGACAACACTCTAGGTACTACCTAGCTCTACCTGCCTCTTCCTCTGCCAGCTAATTCAAGGAAGCCTCGTGCGTCGAGGCAACTCGAAGCAAATTCGATGATGTAACGCTCGTTACTGAGCTAATGGCTCATAGTTAGGATAACACTCCGAGACAACAATGTCCCTTCCACTGCCAGCTGATTCGAAGATGCAGGATGCGTCGGGACAACTCGAAGCGAACTCGAAGATGTAGCGCTCGTTACTGAGCTAATGGCTCGCGGTTGCCGCCTTAATGGCTTAAGGGGTTATTAAGGAATAAGAATGCCGGCTGCAGGACTTGAACCCGCAACCTACTGATTACAAGTCAGTTGCTCTACCAATTGAGCTAAGCCGGCACATTTAAAATTAGTTAGTGACTCATGTTGTCTGCCTAGTTGTGCCTCTTCCTCTGCAAGCTGATTCGAGGAAGCTGAGTGCGTCGAGGCAACTCGCAACAGACTCGACGATGCGAATGTTCGTCGCTACCCATTGAACTAAGCCGGGGTGGTTTGAACATCTGACATGTCTGTGAACTACTCCCACTTAGCTTTGCATGAAGCGGGAACCTTCTTTCGGAACTATGATAAAAATGGTGGCTCGGGACGGAATCGAACCGCCGACACAAGGATTTTCAGTCCTTTGCTCTACCGACTGAGCTACCGAGCCATATCTTATTTTTCCCTTGTTCGTTGATGACTTTTGTGTCCCTTCCTCTACTAGCCCATTCGAAGAAGCCAGATGCGTCGGGACAACTCGCAGCAGATTCGACGATGCGGATGCTCGTCTCTACCGACTGAGCTACCGAGCCATATTTTTTCATCTTTCACAATTTTGGAAGAATGGCGGTCCCGACGGGACTCGAACCCGCGATCTCCTGCGTGACAGGCAGGCATGTTAACCACTACACTACGGGACCATATTGGTTGCGGGGGCAGGATTTGAACCTGCGACCTTCGGGTTATGAGCCCGACGAGCTACCGGACTGCTCCACCCCGCGACGGTAAGAAATTCATCTCATTTGATAACGCTCTAAGTGTTTCTTTAAGACTGCCTCTTCCTCTGCCAGCGAACTCGAAGATGTCGAATGCGTCGAGGCAACTCGCAGCATATTCGACGAAGCGAAGGCTCGTTGCTCCACCCCGCAGCGATAAGAATATACTTAAGTTTTGACAATGCTCAAATTGCATTTTCGTTGCCTCTTCCTCTGCCAGCGAACTCGAAGATGTCGAATGCGTCGAGGCAACTCGCAGCATATTCGACGAAGCGAAGGCTCGTTGCTCCACCCCGCGATGATGAGAAAGCAAGTCAGCTTTTATATTAAGATGGTGGAGGATGACGGGATCGAACCGCCGACCCCTTGCTTGTAAGGCAAGTGCTCTCCCAGCTGAGCTAATCCTCCACGAAATTGCCTAGCAGCGACCTACTCTTGCAGGGGCGCTGGCCCCAACTACCATCGGCGCTGGAGGGCTTAACTTCCGTGTTCGGGATGGGAACGGGTGTTTCCCCTCCGCCATAGCCACTAGGCAACAATGGACAAGTCTTATTATAAGGAAAGTTGGCCTGTTGTCAAGACTTTTTCATTCCCTCAAAACTAGATAACCGTCGGAAGAAGCCGCTCATAGGT